>NZ_JASATI010000030.1:0-58970 GCF_038440225.1 Hydrogenophaga sp. OTU3427
CTTCGGCGATGCTGGCCTCATCGGCCTGGGCCAGCGGAAGGGTATCGATGCTGCCCGGGTCCGTCGCTGTGCCAACGTTGCCGGCCGGGTCGGTCACCGTTGCCACGGCGGTGTACGGGCCTTCCACCAACGGTATGGTGGGCGTGACCTCGTAGGTGCCGCCAGGCTGGACCGTCGTGGTGATGGTCTGCGGCGTGCCGGTGCTGTCGGTGATGGTCACCGTCACGGTGCTGCCCACCGGCTGGTCGGTCGTGCCGGTGATGGCCGGAGTCTTGTCTTCGGTGTTGTCGGGTGCATCCACCGTCACCAGAGGTGCCGTGGTGTCGATGCTGCCCGGATCGGTGGCCGTGGCCACATTGCCAGCCGGATCGGTCACCGTGGCGGTCGCCGTGTACGAGCCCTCAGGCAAGGGTGTGGTGGGCGTGACCTCGTAGGTGCCACCAGGCTGGACCGTCGTGGTGATGGTCTGTGGCGTGCCGGTGCTGTCGGTGATGGTCACCGTCACGGTGCTGCCCACCGGCTGATCGGTGGTGCCGGTGATGGTCGGGGTGGTGTCCGGCGTGTTGTCCGGGGCGTTGACCGTGACCAACGGGGGCGTGATGTCGATGCTGCCGGGGTCGGTGGCCGTGCCGGGGATGCCGGCCGGGTTGGTCACGGTCGCGACGACGGTGTAGGGCCCCTCAGGCAGGGGCGTTGTGGGCGTGACCGTGTAGGTGCCGCCCGGTTGCACGGTGGTCGTGATGGTCTGCGGCGTGCCGGTGCTGTCGGTGATGGTCACGGTCACCGTGCTGCCAGGTGGCTGGTCGGTGGTGCCGGTGATCGTGGGCGTGGTGTCGGGCGTGTTGTCGGGCGCGTTGACCGTGATCACGGGCGCAGGGGCCGGGGGTGCTGGCACGGGCTCGGGCGCGGGTGCAGGTGGCACCGGAGGAGGCGGGGACGGGGGAGGAGGGGAAGGCACGGAGGGCCCATCCACCACTTCGACGGACGGCAGAATCGCGGTGTCCTGCCCCTTGGGACCCGGGTTGCCCCCGGTGTCCTTGACTTCAGCCTCCACCACCAGGGTCGTGCCGGCGCTGGGCGGCGGGAACGTGACATCGACCGTGCCACGGTCGATGTCGGGCTGGGTCAGCACGATTTGCTGGGTGTTGCCCTGGTTGTCACGCACCACCAGGGTTTCGCCCACCTTGGCGTCGGCCGGCAACGTGACGCGGACGTCCACCTGACCGTTGAGTTCCTCCTTGCTGATGGTGCCGTCGTTGTTCGCGTCCTCGGTGATCACGACCACCGGCGGCTTGCGGGTCGGCGCGGACGAAGAACCGCCGCCACCGGCACCCAGCAACAAGCCGCCCAGCAGCAGGGGCCACCAGGGCAATGCACTCGCATCGCTGTAACCCAGGCTGTGGTACGAGTAGGCCTCGTTGGCCAGGTTCCACGACAGCAGCGAAGCCTCGCCCTCCTGGGGCACATAGGTGTAGTACTGACCGTCTTCGGCCAGGCCAACCAGGCGGGTACTGTCCGCTTTGAAGTAGTCCTCGACGATGATGTCCGCGGGCGCGTCACGCTCCTCCGCGCGGCCTTCCACCGCCAGCACGATCTCGAGATCGTTCTTGCGCCGACGCACCAGCATCTGGTCCGGTGCCACGCCCTTGAGCGGGTCTTTCAATTCGTAGGTGACGCCACTTTGCGCCTTGACCACCAGCGGCTTGCCCGCCTTGCCAGCATCGGTGTTCACGGTCGTGACCACACGCTCCCCGTTGGTGCCGTTGACGAACCACTGCAATTGCTTGTTCATTTGAATGCTTCCCTGTTTTGTTTGTGGCTCTATGGCCTGGTCCGCGCCCGCTCAACCCTGCGGTGGGGTGGTGCCCTGAGTCGCGGCCTGTCTTCTTGATCGGTCACCGGCCAGCTGCGGTGGGCAGATGGCCGGCGTGTGTTTCATGGCGCCAAGGTGCCACCGGTCTGGGGCACGCTGCCAATCAGCTCGATGGCCACCCGCCGGTCCGGCTGGAGGCAGGCCACCAAGGCCTTGCTGGCTTGTTGGCCTTCACACTGCGTGGTGACGGGCTCTTGTTCGCCCCGCCCCTCGGCCGCGATCGGCATGGCCAGCCCGCCAGCGCGCAGGCGCGCCACCACGGTGTCGGCACGGGCCTGCGACAACTTCAGGTTGTAGGCTTCGGTGCCCAGGCGGTCCGTGTGGCCCACCACGCGCAGGCGTTCGATCTGGACACCTTGTGCACGGATCTCGCGTGCCAGCGCGTCCACCGCGTCACGCCCCTTGGGCAGCATGTCCTTTTCACCCGATTTGTCGAACTGGAACAGCGCATCCGCCCCCAGTTGCACCCGTTTGAGCACCACCGGCACGGTGGGCACCACCACGGGCACAGGCGGCGTGGCCACCGCCGGCACCACCGCAGCCTGCTTGGGCGTGCAATCGGGCACGTGCCGGTTGATGATGTGGGAGGCCATCTGGAGCTTGTCCAGGCGCTGCCGGGCCTGCTCGGCAGGCACGGGCGTCACGCTGAAGGGGCCTGCCGGGTTGTCGTTGACCTGCAGGTAGATGACTTGGCCAGCCTGCGCGGTCAGCGCCTGGTAACGGGGCACACCCACGGTTTCGGCCCGATCCGCGGTGCCCGCCATCAGCGCGCCGGCACACACCCTGGCCTGGGCATAACGGTCGGCCAGCAAGGAGCCGACGACACGGTCGTTGGCAAGCACCAACGGCACCCGGGCATCCGATCCGCCCTCGCGGAAGAACACCAGCACGGCCTCATTGGCCTGCGTGGTCTGCAAGGCCGTGAAGCCACCGGCGGGCCCCTGCAATTTGCCACCCGGTACCGAACACGCAGCAACCAGCCATGCGGCAGCCAACAACGCACCCACCTTGAACCATTTGTTTTTCATGCATCCCCCTGATCAAACTGCACGTCGGCACAACACCGTTGCGTCAGCATGGCCACAGCCAACCGTCCTCAGGGGAGTTTCATGCGAATGTGTGGCCACATCGCCCATACCCACGCGGCGCCAGACACAATGACGTGTTGGCCACTCGCGCGCTTCCCTGATCTCTTGTTGCCTGTCACCTGTACGCCACCACACAGGCTGCCAAATCTCAACGATGGCATGCCCGTCTTTGACGTTGTCGAGATGTTACGGAATCTTGTGTCCCGCGTCCACGTCGGAAATCAAAGGATTGTCAGGACGCCACGCGTCATTTTTGACATCGATGCGGGCACCATCCCACATGTCCCCCACGAACCCACACAAACTGTATTAGTAAATAAAACATTACAGATAACCCATATGGATCTCAAACTGTATTGGTTCTGTAATGGCATTGACCGCTAAAGTGCGCAACTATGACTTGGCAAGAATTCACCGCATTGTTGGCACTGGCCACCGCCATGAGCTTCAGCCCCGGCCCCAACACCACCTTGTCCACCACGCTGGCGGCCAACCGCGGCCTGCGGGGGGCCTTGCACTTCGTGTCGGCCGTGCCGGTGGGCTGGGGCCTGCTGCTGCTGGTCTGCAGCGCCGGCCTGGGGGCCCTGGTGCTGGCCATCCCGGCCCTGCACTGGGCGATACAGGTGGCGGGCACGGCCTACCTGCTGTGGCTGGCGCTCAAGCTCAGCGGCAGCGGGCAGCTCGGCCCGACCGATGCCGCTCGTCTGAATGTGACTTTTGTCCAGGGTGTGGCCTTGCAGTTCGTCAACATCAAGGCGTGGATGCTGGCCCTCACCATCGTTGCCGGGTGGATCGCTGGCCGCGACAACACCCTGGAGCGTGTGGCCCTGGTGCTGCCGGTGATGCTGGTGTATGCCTTCGCCAGCAACCTGGCCTATGCGTCCGCGGGCGCCCTGCTGAGGCACTGGCTGGCACAGGGCCACAGGCTGCTGTGGTTCAACCGCGCCATGGCCGCCGTGCTCGTGCTCACCGCCATGTGGATGGCCTGGCGATGAGTTCCCACACCTCCACGCACACCCACGGCATGTGGCTCGGCCTGCTGGGCGTGGGTATCTTCGCGCTCACGCTGCCGCTCACGCGCCTGGCCGTGGGCACGACCGACGCACCGCTGATGTCGGGCCTGTTCGTGGCCATGGGGCGCGCGGTGGCCGCGGCCGGCCTGTCCGCCGTGTGGCTCGCCTGGACGCGGGCTCCCTGGCCCAAGGCCCAGGACTGGAGCCCGCTGGCCATGACCGCGTTCGGTGTCGTGCTGGGCTTTCCGCTGCTGACCTCGGTCGCTATGCGGCACGTCGAGGCGGTGCACGCCAGCGTGATCGTCGGCGTGTTGCCCCTGGCCACCGCCGCCGTGGGCGCGCTGCTGCACCGCCAGCGGCCATCGCTGCGCTTCTGGGCCTGCGCCGGCCTGGGCAGTGCGCTGGTGGTGCTGTACGCCGTGTTGCGCTCGAGCGATGGCGGCCTCAGCCTGCACCCGGCCGACGCCCTGCTGCTGGCCGCCATGCTGTGCGCCGCCGTGGGCTACGGCTACGGCGCCCGCCTGTCGCAGCACATGCAGGCCGAACACGTCATCTGCTGGGCGCTGCTGCTGGCCTTGCCCGTCACGCTGCCCCTGGCCGCCTGGTCGTGGCCCACCGAAAGCCTGCCCGCCAGCGCCTGGGGCGCCTTCGCCTACGTGGCCGTGTTCTCCATGTGGCTGGGTTTTTTTGCCTGGTACCGCGGCCTGGCCCTGGGCGGCACGGTGCGCGTGAGCCAGGTGCAACTGGCCCAGCCCTTTTTGTCCATGCTGTTCGCCGTGCCGCTGCTCGGTGAATCGCTGGACGCCGCCACCGTCGGCTTCGGCCTGGCGGTGGTCGCCACGGTCTTCATCGGCAAACGCATGCCCGTGGCCGCGCCGCACATCCCATCCCATACCCACACCACGAGGAGCCCCACATGAGCTGGACCCTGGCGCAACGCGCCCACAAGATGAACCCTTCCGTGATCCGCGAGATCCTCAAGGTGACCGAGAAGCCAGGCATCATCAGCTTTGCCGGCGGCCTGCCCTCGCCCAGCACCTTCCCCATCGAGGCCATGGCCGAGGCCACCGCCCGCGTGTTCGCGCAAGACGGCCGCGCCGCGCTGCAGTACTCGTCCAGCGAGGGCTACGGCCCCCTGCGCGACTGGGTGGCCAACGAATTGAAGAAGCAGGGCATGTCGGTCGGTGCCGACCAGGTGCTGATCACCACCGGCTCGCAACAGGGCCTGGACCTGATCGCCAAGGTGCTGATCGACAGCGGCAGCCGCGTGCTGGTGGAGACCCCCACCTACCTGGGCGCGCTGCAGGCCTTCACGCCCATGGAGCCCGAATTCGTGAGCGTGCACAGCGACGCCGAAGGCGTGGACGTGGCGGACTTCACGGCCAAGGCCGCGGGCGCGCGTTTCATGTACGTGTTGCCCAACTTCCAGAACCCCACCGGCCGCACCATGAGCGCCGCGCGCCGCATCGCTCTGGCCCAGGCCGCGGCGGCCGCCGGCGTGCCACTGGTGGAGGACAACCCCTACGGCGACCTCTGGTTCGACACGCCGCCGCCGCCCGCGCTCTCGTCGCTGGTGCCCGACAACAGCGTCTACCTGGGCTCCTTCTCCAAGATCCTGGCGCCCGGCCTGCGCCTGGGCTACATCGTGGCGCCCAAGGCCGTCATGCCCAAGCTGCTGCAGGCCAAGCAGGCCGCCGACCTGCACACGCCCAGCTTCAACCAGCGCATCGTCGCCGAGGTGCTCAAGGACGGCTTCATCGAGCGCCACGTGCCCACCATCCGCGCGCTCTACAAGCGCCAGTGCCAGGCCATGCTGAGCGCGCTGGCCGAACACTGCAGCGGCCTGCTCGAATGGAACGCGCCCGATGGCGGCATGTTCCTCTGGGGCCGCTTGCCCGCCGGTGTGGACGCCGTCAAGCTGCTGCCGCTGGCGGTGGAACACAACGTCGCCTTCGTGCCCGGCTCGGCTTTCTATGCCGACCAGCCCGACGCGCGCAGCATCCGCCTGTCCTTCGTCACCGCCAGCGAAGACCAAATCCGCACCGGCGTGGCGGCGCTGGCCCAGGCCATCCGCCAGTTCCAGCAGCAACGCTGACCCACTCCGCCGAGGCCACCATGCTCAAGATCTGGGGACGGCTGAGTTCGATCAATGTGCGCAAGGTGGTCTGGGCGGCCCAGGAGGCCGGCGTGCCCTTCGAGCGCGTGGACGCCGGCATGGCCTTCGGCATCGTCGACACGCCCGCCTACCGCGCCCACAACCCCAATGCCCTGGTGCCGCTGATCGACGACGGCGGCTTTGTCCTGTGGGAGTCCAACGCCATCGTGCGCTACCTGCTGGCCCGGTACGCGCCGGATCGGCTCTACCCGGACGACCTGTGCCAGCGCTTCGACGCCGAACGCTGGATGGACTGGCAGCAGACCACGCTCAACCGCGCCGGCGGCCCCGCCTTCGTGCAGTGGATACGCACACCGCCCGAGCGGCGCGACCACACGGCCATCGCCGCCTCCGTGACCGCCACCGAGCCGCTGCTGGCCATGATCGACGCCCAGCTCACGCGGCAGCCCCACATGGCGGGCGAACACTTCGGCATGGCCGACATCGTGATCGCTTGCGAAATCCACCGCTGGTGGGGCCTGCCCCAGCCGCGCCCGGCCACCCCCCACATCGATGCCTGGTACCGGCGCATGCAAGAACGCCCGGCCGCCACCGTCCTGTCCCTGGAGCTGTCATGACCTCACGCCCCTTCCAACAGATCGACGTTTTCACCGCCACGCCCTACCTGGGCAACCCGCTGGCCGTGGTGCTGGATGGCCGCGGCTTGAACACCGAAGCCATGCAGGCCTTCACCGACTGGACCAATCTGTCGGAGTGCACCTTCCTGCTACCGCCCACGCAGGCCGGCGCCGACTACAAGGTCCGCATCTTCTGCCCAGGCCGCGAGCTGCCCTTCGCCGGCCACCCCACCCTGGGCAGCTGCCACGCCTGGCTGGCGGCCGGTGGTGTGCCACAGGGCGAGCTGATCGTGCAGGAATGTGGTGTGGGCCTGGTGAAAATCCGCCGCGACGGCGCCCGCCTCGCCTTCGCCGCGCCGCCCCTGCGCCAGGTTGGTCCGCTGCCCGAGGCCGACGTGACCCTCATCGCACGGGGCCTGGGCGTGGCGCGCGACGACATCCTGGCCCACGCCTGGTGCGACAACGGCCCCCAGTGGCGCGGCGTGATGCTGCGTTCGGCCCAGCAGGTGCTGGCGCTGCGGCCCGACAGCAGCGTGCTGGCCGGGCTGGAGGTGGGCGTGGTCGGCGCGCAGGCGGCGGGGCAGGACACCGACTTCGAAGTGCGCGCCTTCTTCCCCGGCCACAACGGCCTGGCCGAGGACCCCGTGACCGGCAGTCTCAACGCCGCGCTGGCACAGTGGCTGATGGGCGCCGGCCTGGCCCCGGCACGCTACACCGCCGCGCAGGGCACGGTGCTGGGCCGCGCCGGCCGGGTGTACCTGGAGCGCGACGCCGACGGCGCCATCTGGGTCGGCGGCGACAGCGTGAGCTGCATCCAGGGCCAGGTCACGCTGTGAGCCCCAGCGCCGCGATCGACCACCTGGTGGTGGCCGCACGCACCTTGGCCGAGGGCGTGGCCTGGTGCGAACAGACGCTGGGCGTCACGCCCGGCCCAGGCGGGGCACACGCCCTGTTCGGCACCCACAACCGCCTGCTGCGCTTCGATGGCGCGCCACAGGATCCACCGGCTTATCTGGAGATCATCGCCGTCGACCCAGCCGCCACGCCCACGCGTACCGCGCCGCGTAAACGCTGGTTCGACCTCGACGACGCTGTCCTGCGGCAGCACCTGGCCGACCACGGCCCGCAGCTCATCCACTGGGTGGCGCGTGTGCCCGATCTGGAGGCCTCGCTGCGCGCCTGGGCGGCGCTGGGCCTGGCGCGTGGCCCGGCCATTGCGGCCTCGCGCCCCACCCCGGTCGGCCTGCTGCAATGGCGGCTGAGCGTGCGCGACGATGGCCAACGCCTGCTCGACGGTTGCCTGCCCACCCTGATCGAATGGGGCGACACCCACCCTGCGCGCGGCATGGCCGCCAGCGGCCTGCGCCTCGACCGGCTCGCGCTTCAGCACCCCCAACACGAGCGCCTCGCGCAGGCGCTGGCCGCCATCGGTCTGAACGGTGTGGCGGTCACGGCCGGTGCGCCACGGCTCACGGCCACCCTCGACACCCCCAACGGCCCGCGCGCCTTGCATTCGTACGGTTGAACCCATGCTGCCCACCCTGTCCGAGATCGAAGCCGCCGCCGACGTGATCTACCGCGCCTTCCCGCCCACGCCCCAGTACCGCTGGGCCACGCTGAGCCAGCGGCTGGGCACCGACTGCTGGGTCAAACACGAAAACCACACGCCCGTGGGCGCGTTCAAGATCCGTGGCGGGTTGACCTTTTTCGACGACCTGCAGCGCGCCGGCCAGCTGCCGCGGGCCGTCATCAGCGCCACCCGCGGCAACCACGGCCAGAGCGTGGCCTGGGCAGCGCGCGCCCACGGCCTGCCCTGCAGCATCGTCGTGCCTCACGGCAACTCGGCCGAGAAGAACGCCGCCATGCGCAGCCTGGGCGCCACCCTGATCGAACACGGCGAGGACTTCCAGGCCAGCCGCGAACACGCCACCGCGCTGGCCGCCGACACCGGCGCACTCATGGTGCCCAGCTTCCACCCCAGCCTGTTGCGCGGCGTGGCCACCTACTGGTGGGAATTCCTGCGCGCCGCCCCTGGCCTGGACGTGATCTACGTACCCATCGGCCTGGGTTCGGGCGTGTGTTCCGCCATCGCGGCCAAGCTGGCGCTGGGCCACCGCACACGGGTGGTGGGTGTGGTCAGCGGGGGCGCCACCACGTACGCCGATTCGCTGGCCGCCGGCCACGTGGTGCCGACCGCCGTGAACACGGTGCTGGCCGACGGCATGGCGGTGCGGGTGGCCGATGCCGACGCGCTGGCCATCCTGCAGCAACACCTGGACCACGTGGTGGTGGTCAGCGACGAAGCGGTGGCACAGGCCATGCGCGACCTGTTCACCGACACGCACAACGTGGCCGAAGGCGCCGGTGCGGCCGCCTTTGCCGCCGCCTGGCAGGAGCGTGCCGCATTGCGCGGCCAGCAGGTCGGTGTGACCCTGTGTGGGGGAAACGTGGACGCCGAGGTGTTCGCCCGCGTGCTGATGGGCGCAGCCACCTGAGCGACAGCCGCCTACGCGACTGCGCGCGCTGGAACCCGGGCCCGCCTTTGGCCACAATGGCCGCCATGGGACAGCTCTACCTTGTGCGCCACGGCCAGGCCTCGTTTGGCGCCGAAGACTACGACCAGCTCAGCGAGCTGGGCCAGCGCCAGAGCCGGCGCCTGGGCGAGTATTTCCGCGCCAAGGGCCTGGGCTTTGACGCCGTGCTGACGGGCAGCCTCAAGCGCCACGCCCAGACCTGGGCCGGCATACGCGATGGCCTCGGCGCCACGCCCGAGCCGCTGGTGTGGCCCGGCCTCAACGAATACGACAGCGAAGCGGTGATCGCCGCCGTCCACCCGCATCCGCTGGACAAAGCCGACACACCCGAGAAGTACCGCCAGCACTTCCGCCTGCTGCGCGACGGCCTGGCTCAATGGATGGCGGGCACCGTCACGCCGCGGGGCATGCCCAGCTATGTGGACTTCGTGGCCGGCATCACCAGCGCGCTCGACCACGTGAAACGCCACCACCATGGCCAGCGCGTGCTGCTGGTGTCCAGCGGTGGCCCCATCAGCACGGCGGTAGGTCACATCCTGGGCACACCTGCCGAGACCACCATCGAACTCAACATGCGCATACGCAACAGCGCCGTGACCGAGTTCGCCTTCAACCCCAAACGGCACATGCTGCTGACCTACAACACCCTGCCCCACCTGGACAGCGCCGAACACGCCGACTGGGTGACCTACGCTTAGAACGTGCCGGGCCCGTCGCGCAAGGTGGACAGCGGCAGGCGCGAAACCTCCTGCAGCAGCAGCGCGAGCTGGGTCGCGGCCGCCTGCAGCAGCGCCTGGCCCTTCTGCGGCGTGGCGGCCAATGCGTTGCCGGCCGCGCCCTGCGGGTTGTAGTCCTGCATCTGCCAGCCCAGCTTGGCGCTGCGGCCGTTGCCCAGGATGGGGTGGTGTGGTGCCCGCACCTGCGAGGCCGACTCGAAGTTCGCGGCCTGTCCCATGTCCACCGACTGCGGCGCCAGGGCCAGCATCATGGACGTCTCGATCGCGCCGGCGTGCACGCCAAAGCGGTGCTCCTCGGCCGGGAACAGGCCGTTGACCGCGTCGCCCAGCGGCAGGCTGTACCAGCTGCTGCTGTAGACGATCAGGTCGTGTTCGGCGCGCAGCTCACGCGCCACGATGTCCATCGCTCCCACGTGCCCACCGTGGGCATTGAACAGCACCAGCTTGCGGATGCCGGCGCGCGCCACGCCGGCGCCGATCTCGCGCCACAGCGCGATCAGCGTCTGCGAGGACAGGGTCAGGGTGCCGGGAAACCGCGCGTGTTCCGGGCTCAGGCCCACGGTCTGTGTGGGCAGGACCAGCACCGGCAGGCTGACCGGCAATTGGGGCAGCGCCGCGCGCACCACACCGTCCACCAGCACCGTGTCAACGCCCAGCGGCAGGTGCGGGCCGTGCTGTTCGGTGGCGCCCAGGGGCAGCACGGCCACCACCTCGCCCAGGTCGGGTGCGGCGGCCAGCCGGGCAAAGTCGCGGGTGCTGAGTTCGGACCAGTAGCGGGATGGCAATTGCATGGTGGACACAACAAAGAAAAGGCCGGAACGCCACGCGCCCCGGCCTCGAGTGTATGTCCGCGCCGCCGGGCACGCGGCGGGTTCAGCGTTCGCGCAAGGCCTCGCGGGCGCGGTTCAGCGGCTTGACCAGGTACTCCCACACCGTCTTGCTGCCGGTGTGGATGTCGGCGGTGGCCACCATGCCAGGCGCGATCGGGAAGCGCCGACCCTGGGCATTCTTGAGGTGGTCCTGCGTGGTGCGCACGTACACGCGGTAATAGAACTGGTCGCGCTTGACCTCGTCCTGGATGGTGTCGGGCGAGATGTTGACGACCTGGCCCTCCAGTCCACCGTAGATGGCGTAGTCATAGGCCGTGACCTTGACCATGGCCCGCTGCCCCGGGTAGATGAAGGCCACGTCACGCGGCGCGATGCGGGTCTCGACCAGCAACTGCTCGTCCACCGGCACGATCTCCAGCAACTTGCCGTTGGGGGGAATCACCCCGCCCACGGTGTTGACCTCGATGTTCTTGACCACCCCCTTGACGGGCGAGTGCACCACCGTGCGACTCAGCGAGTCGCTGCGCCCCCGTGTGATGGACCCCTGGGTCTCGATCTCGGCATTGGCCTTGGCCAGTTCCTCGCGCGCTCGCACCAGGTACTGGCTCTTGGTGTCGCTGATCTTGGTGCGCAGGTCACTCACCTGGCGTTTCAGGCGCAGCACTTCCACGTCGCTGGCGGCCCCCTGCGCCACCAGCGATTCGGTCAGTTTGAGTTCGCGCAGGATCAGCGCCAGCGTCTCCTCCAGCCCCAACACGGTGTCGCGCAGGCTGTTCAGGCGCGACTGGTGCAAGGCGGTCTCGGCCCGCACCAGGCCGGCGTCGGCCAGCACCGATTTCGGGAACACCAGCGGCGTGCCACCGACCTCGGCCCGCAACCGGGCCGCCGTGGCCAGCGCGGCCTGCAGTCGGGCATCGCTTTCTCCCACCGTGCTTTCGATGCGGGTGGGGTCCAGCCGGGCCAGCACCTGCCCCACCCGCACCTCGTCGCCTTCGCGCACCATGAGTTCGGCCAGGATGCCGCCCTCGAGCGACTGCACCACCTGCTCTCGGCTGGAAGGCACCACCTTGCCGGTGCCCACCGTCACCTCGTCCAGCGGCGCACGGTAGGCCCAGGCCCCCAGCGCCAGGACGGCGAGCACGGCCAGCCAGACAATCATCGAGGCACGCGGCAAGGCGCCATTGCCTGGCGACACCGACGCGCCCCGGCGCACCACCGCGCCAGGAGAGGGTTGGACCGCGTTCATTGCGCACCTCCTTCGGGCAACATTTCCGTGCGCGGCAGACGGACCACCGTCGCACCTGGCCGTGGCGCGCCGGCCGGCGCAGCGCTGCTGGGTGGTGTCCTTGAGCCCGGCGGTGCGCCCGGGTCGCGGGCGCCGCCCATCATCCGGTCGCGCGGGCCGTCGGCCACCACCCGGCCGGCGTCCAGCACCACGATCCGGTCCACCCACTGCAAGACCGCGGGCCGGTGGGTGGCCACCACCAGGGTGCGGTGGCGCAGCCAGGGCGCCAGTTGCTCGATCAGCTGACGTTCGCTGGCGTCGTCCAGCCAGGCGGTGGGCTCGTCGAGCAAGAGCACCTGGGGTTCCCGGATCAAGGTGCGCGCGAGCAACAGCGTCTGCCGCTGCCCGCCGGACAAGCCCTTGCCGCCCTCCAGGATGGGGTGGTCGAGCCCGCGCGCGAGCTGCTGCACCAGGGCGGCCGCGCCACTCAGGCGCAGCGCCCGCACCAGGTCGTCCTCGCTGGCGTGCGGCATGCCCATGGTGATGTTGTCGCGCAGGCTGCCGTAGAACAGGCTGGCGTGCTGGTTGAGCAGCGCGACATCGCGGCGCACATCCGAGGGATCGATCAGCGAGAGCTTGAGGCCATCGAGCATGACCTGCCCCTCCTGCGGCATCTGCATGCCGGCCAGCAACTGCAGCAACGTGGACTTGCCCGCGCCGTTGCGCCCGAGCACCGCCACCTTTTCACCCGGGCGGATGCGCAGTTGCTCGATGGAAATGATCGGACTGGGCTCCTGCGGGCTGTAGCGGAACAGCGCGTTCTTGAGCTCGTAGTCGCCACGCAATTGCGGGCGGTGTACCTGCTGGCTGCGTTCGGGCTGGTCCACCGGCTTCTTCATCAACTCGTTCAACCCATTGCGCGCCACCTTGGCCTGCTGCCAGCGTGTCATGACCGCCGACAGCTGGGCCAGCGGCGCGATCATGCGCGAGGACATGATGGAGCAGCCGATCAGGACCCCAGTGGTCATGTTGCCCGCCATCACCTGGTAGGCCCCCACCACCAGCACACCGGCGTACACCAGTGTCTGCACTTCCTGTGTCCAGTTGGTCAGCAGGCCCGCCACAAAACGCTGCCGCATGCCCACGTTGGCCGAGACCTCGTTGATGTGGTTCCACTGGCCCTGGAAGCGCGGCTCCGCGCGCAGCAGCTTGATGTCGTCCAGGCCCTGAACGGTCTCGACAAGCATGGCGCTGCGCAGGGACGATTCGCGCATGCCCTCCTGCGACAGACGCGCCAGCGGCCGCTGCATGAGCAGGCCCGGAATCACCAGCAGCGGGATGGCCGCCAGCGGCACCCACACCAGCGGGCCGCCGAGGCCCCACATCACAAAGGCGAACAGCAGGAAAAACGGCATGTCGACCAGGGACGTGACCGTGGTCGAGGTGATCAGCTCGCGCACCTGCTCCAGCTCGCGGATCTGTGAGATGAAGCTGCCGGTGGACGCGGGCCGGGCGTCGTTGCGTATGCGCAGGGCGTGGCCGAACACGCGGTCGGAAATGCGCAAATCGGCCCGCTTGCCCACCAGGTCGGACAAGTGGGTGCGTGCCAGGCGCATGGCAAAGCCGAACAGCACCGCCAGCAGCAGCCCGCCCAGCAGCACCCACAAGGTGTGTTCGGACTGCGCCGGGATCACGCGGTCGTAAATTTGCATGCTGAACAGCATGGAGCCCATGGCAAGCACGTTGGCCACCAGCGACGCCACCATCACGTCGCCGTAACGCGGCCAGTCGCGCAAGGCCATCTGCCAGAACCAGTTGGCACGGTAGGGACGGATGTAGTCGTCCACGCGCGCGTCGGGCACCGAGGCCACGGGCTTGGCCAGCAGCACCCGCAGCACGCGGCCTTCCAGCTCGGCCGTGCTGAGCGTGGTCAGCAGCCCATGCTCGCCGCTCAGGCGCAGGCTGACCTCGCCCGAGGCGCCGACCTTCTCGATCACCGCCAACTGCTGGCCACCCAGATCGGCAATCAGGGGCAGGCGCCAGGGATCCAGCATGTCGCGGCTGAAGCGCTCAAAGACCACCGCCAGGCCCAGCTGGCGACCCATGTGGTCCACCAGCTCGTCCAGCGGCACGTCGCGCGCCAGCCAGTCCGCCTCGACCTTGGCGCGCTCGGGCGAGCCCTCGACACGGTAGTGACGGGCCACCGCCAGCAGCGCGTCGAGCCAGGCCCGCGCACGCGGGTGCACCTGCGACGCCGCCGGATCGGCCGTCGCCTGGGTGGTGGCAGCGTCGGCCTGGGCGGGCGGCCGCAGCGTTTCGTTCGTGTTCATGGCAGCACCTCCAAGCCCTGCACCTGGTTGTGGTTGATCTCGTAGACGTCGCGGGCCTGGCCGCTGGCCTCGATGTAGTTGACCAAGGCCGACCACAGGTCGTGCTGGTTCTGGGCGACGTCAAAAGCCGCCTGCGCGATCTCCTGCTCGGCATTGAGCAGGTCCAGCGCGCTGCGGGTGCCCAGCGAGAGGTACTGTTCGCGGTAGAGGCCGCGGGTGTCGGTGATGCTGCGCTGGCGTTGCAGCAGCGGTTCGCGCAAGGCGACCAGGCCATCGATGCGTTCCCGCAAGCCCTTGAGCTTGTCCTCGATCTCGATGCGCTTGGCGTCCACCCGGGCCTCGGCCCCCAGCACCGCCTGCGCGGCGGCTTGCTCCTGGGCCGCCATGGCGCCGCCCTGGAAGGTGGCGCTGCTGAGCTTGACGAACAGGCCATGGTCGCCGCTGCGCCCGTTGACCTGGCCGCTCAGGTAGCGGCTCATCGAGGCCTCGAGCGACACGGTCGGCTTGCGGGCCGCGCGGGTGCCGTCGAGCCGGGCCAGCAGCGCCTGGCGCTCGGCCTCGGCCACCAGCACCGCCGGCCAGGCCTGGGCCGTGGCCGGCGTGGCCAGCGCCGCCCCCAGGCGCGCGGCCGGCAGCGGCGCCACCCGCTCGGGCAAGGCCCCGGCCACCAGGGAAATCAGCCGCGCCCGCCACTGTCGGGACTGCGACTGCAGCTGCAAACCGTAGACCTGGGCCGCCTGCACGCGGGCACGTGCCTGCACCGGGTCCACCTTGGTGCTGGCGCCCAGCTGGGCCCGCAGATCGGTGACTCGCGCCACGTCGTTGAGCGCGGCCACCTGCTCGGTGGCGATCTTTTCCAGCGCCTGGTAGCGGCTGAGCTCCACCACCGCCAGGGCCGCCTGCGTCGCCACGGTGTCGATCTGCAGCAGCACCTCGGCCTGGGCGCGGCGCACGCCGGCCTCGGCCTCGTTGACCTGGCTGCCCACCTTGCCAAAGTCGTACAGCATCTGCGAGGCCGCCAGCGAGGCCGACGGCCCGGTGGCCGACACCGACTGGCGCCCGGCGTTCAAGCCGGCCTGGAAGGCCGGCATGTAACCCGCCCGCGCCACCTCGACGCCACTGCCCTGCTGCGCCACCTGGGCCACCGCCGCGCCAATGGCCGGCTGCCAGGCCACGGCCGCCTGCACGGCGCGCACCAGGTCCAGCTCGGCACCGAGCTCGACGCCGCGGGAAGCACTGACCGGGGATGGGGCGGGTGCGCGCAGCACCGCCTGTGACATGGCCTGTGCGCCCACCGGCCCGGCGGCCTGGACCGCTGGGGGCCGCATGAAGCCCAAGGCACCTGAAGGGGATGTCCAGTCCGGCCCGGACTGGGCACAGACGTTGGCAACCGCAAAGCCCTGCAAACACAGCGCCCACAGCCGCCTGCCCGCAAAGGGCATGCGATGTTTCATTTTTTTCTACTCCCTGAACGCCCTGTCGCGAGCGCTTTTTTTATGCCGGTTGTGTGCGTCGGCTTTGACAGACCGTTAAGCACCAACCACTTGCTTTTTACATTGTAGTGACGGTCCAGGCGACCGCGCAAGTACCGTTCGGCACATCCGAGTGTGCACCGGCTTGGATGTGACATTGATTAACATTCAATGCACACATCCACATGCCGTTCAAGGTCCCAGCCGCCCCGCGCGGCGCGCCTGCGCCACCACCGCGTCGAGCTGGCCACGCAGCCAGCGGTGGGCCGGGTCCTGGCTGTAGCGCTGGTGCCAGATCAGGTACATGGGCATGGTCGGGCACGGCAGCGGCGGCTTCACATGCGCCAGGCCAGCCAGCGTGTGCAGCGCCAGCAGGCCCGGCACGGTGGCCAGCAGCGGCGTGCCCAGCATGAAGGCCGGCAAGGCGCTGAAGCCCGGGACCATGACCACAAAACGCCGCGACACACCCTGCGCGGCCAAGTGCTGGTCCAGGTCCAGGCTGCGCCGGGGTTCGTAGACCACGGTGGCGTGGTCGGCCGCGAGGTAGTCGGCGCGGTGGCGCGGCGCCGCGCGCACAGCCGGGTCGTAGAAGACGCGGTAGCGGTCCTCGAACAGGCGCTTCTGCACGATGTCGCTGCCGTCCGGCGGGCGCGGGCTGATGACCAGCTGGCATTCGTCGGCACGCAGCATGTCCAGTCGCGGCACGGCCGAGGGCACCACCCGCAGCAGCACCTGCGGCGCCTGCTCGCGCAGGCGCAGGGCCAGAGCGGGCAGCAGCAGGTCGCGCTGGAAGTCGTTGGCGGCGATGGTCAGCGTGGTTCGCCACTGGGCGGGATCGAAGTCGCCCCACTGCGCGAACTGCTGCAGCTCGCGCAGCAGTTCGCGCGCCCGCGGTGCCAGGGCCTCGGCGCGCGCGGTGGCCACAATGCCACGGCCCGACTTGACGAACAGGGGATCGCCGGTGATGGCGCGCAGCTTGTCCAGCAGGTGGCTGACCGCCGACTGCGTGACCCCCAGCTGCTGCGCCGCCCCGGTGATGGAGCCCGCGTCCACCACCGCCACCAGCAGCTGCAGCAAGCGGGCGTCCCAAGCTGATCCATCTGTTTTGCTCATGTGTCACATGATGACGCATCGCTTTATCTGTGGCAACAGGATCGCGATACTGCGGGGCATCCAAGGAGACCCCCATGCCCCACCCCCCGATCCGCATCCCCGGCACCACCCCGTTCGACGGCGAACAGGCCCGCAAGGGCTACGCCCTCAACAAGATGTGTTTTTCCTTCAACGACGCGGCCAACCGCGCCGCCTTCCTGGCCGACGAGGAAGGCTACATGCGCCGCTACGGCCTGAGCGACGAACAGGCCGCCGCCATCCGTTCGCGCCAGGTGCTGCAGCTCATCGCCGCCGGCGGCAACGCCTACTACCTGGCCAAGTTCGCCGGCATCTTCAAACTCGACATGCAGGACATCGGCGCCCAGCAGACCGGCATGAGCAAAGAAGCCTTCCAGGCCAAGCTGCGCGACGCGGCATTCCAGTAAAGGACACCCCACCATGGCACAACTCATCGGCGGTCTCGCCACCTCGCACATCCCGGCCATCGGCAACGCCATCGCCAAGGGCCTGCAGCAGGAACCCTACTGGAAACCCTTCTTCGACGGCTACCCGCCGGTGCGCGACTGGCTGGGCGAGCAGCGCCCCGACGTGGTGGTGGTGTTCTACAACGACCACGGCCTGAACTTCTTCCTCGACAAGATGCCGACCTTCGCGGTCGGCGCGGCGGCCGAATACCGCAACGCCGACGAAGGCTGGGGCATCCCGACCACGGCGCCCATCGCCGGCGAGCTCGACCTGTCCTGGCACCTGATCAACACCCTTGTGGACAAAGCATTCGACATCACCACCTGCCAGGAGATGCTGGTCGACCACGCCTGCACCCTGCCCCTCAAGCTGTTCTGGCCCGGCGACTGTCCGGTCACCATCGTGCCGGTGGCCATCAACACGGTGCAGTTCCCGCTGCCCTCAGCCAAACGTGTGTTCGCGCTGGGCGAGGCGGTGGGCGAGGCCATCCGCAGCTGGGACAGCCCCAAGAAGGTGGCGGTGATCGCGTCGGGTGGCCTGTCGCACCAGCTCGACGGCGAACGCGCCGGCTTCATCAACAAGGCCTTCGACCTGCAGTTCATGGACAGCCTGGTGAGCAACCCGCAGTGGGCGACGCGCTTCTCGGTGCTGGAGCTGGTGGAGAAGACCGGCACGCAGGGGGTGGAGCTGCTGATGTGGCTGGCCATGCGCGCGGCCCTGGGCACGGCCGGCGGACACGCGGTGCGCGAGGTGCACCGCAACTACCACATCCCCATCTCCAACACCGCCACCGGCTTGATGGCGCTGGCGTGTGAATAAAGCCCCAACGCGGTAGGCAATCCGTGTCTTACCCGGGGACACCGCCGGGCCGGCTCTGCCGGACGGCCGGTGTCGCCCCCTTGAGGGGGGATTCGAGCTACACGAAGTGAGCGAGAAACGGGGGTGGGCTACCTGTAACTGGAGAGGTGGATGCTGGTCTCTGTGCTGCGTATGCCGCTGATCAGGCGGATGCGCTCCAGCACCTGGGACAGCTCGCCCATGCTGCGCACCTCAAGCTCGGCCAGCAGGTCCCAGCGGCCATTGGTGTCGTGCAAGGCCGACACGCCGGGCTCACCCAGCAGGCTGGCGATCACCTGGCGCGTCTGGTTGCCCTCCACCAGCACCCCCATCCACGCGCGTATGCGCTCGGGCTCGGCCTCGGGCCGCAGGCGCACCGTGTAGCCCACGATGACCTGATCGTCCTCCAGCCGGCGCATGCGGTTGGTCACGGTGCCGCGCGACACCCCCAGCTTGTGCGCCAGGTCGGCCACGCTCCAGCGGGCGTTCTGGCGCAACAGCGCGATCAGGGCTTGGTCTGTGCTGTCCATTTCGCCATTTTGGCAATGAACTCTACCGTTTTGCTATTTTTTTACCAAAAAGAAGGCTTAACTGGCGATTTACTTTGACATGGCCGAGCGAGAGACTCTGTCCACCGACCGAAAGCCTCTCATGAACGCCTCCCACCACACCACCCGCCCGGCCACCCGCCCCGCCACCGACACCACCTACCTCAGCGCCCCCGCCGTGGCCGAACTGGTGCGCCGCAAGGGCCTGGCCCAGAGCCTGCGTGGCATCGCAGACAACATCCACGCCGACTTTCTGCGCTGGCCCGCCTTCGACAAATCGGCCCGCGTGGCCAACCACTCGCGTGACGGCGTGATCGAGCTCATGCCCATCGCCGACGACCGGCTCTACAGCTTCAAGTACGTCAACGGCCATCCCAGGAACACCCGCATCGGCCTGTCCACCGTGATGGCCTTTGGCGTCCTGGCCGATGTGGACACCGGCGCCCCGCTGCTGCTGAGCGAACTGACCCTGACCACCGCGCTGCGCACGGCCGCCATGTCGGCCCTGGCCGCGCGCACCCTGGCCCGGCCCGGCAGCCGCGTGATGGCCCTGATCGGCAACGGCGCGCAGAGCGAATTCCAGGCCCTGGCCTTCCAGCACCTGGTCGGCATCACCACCCTGCGGCTGTTCGACGTGGACCCGCGCGCCAGCGCCAAACTGGTGGCCAACCTGGCCGGCAGCGGCCTGGACGTGAGCGTGTGTGGCAGCACGGCCGAAGCGGTGCGGGGCGCCGACATCGTCACCACCGTCACGGCCGACAAGACCAACGCCACCATCATCACCCCCGACATGGTCGAGCCCGGCATGCACTTCAACGCCGTGGGCGGCGACTGCCCGGGCAAGACCGAGCTGCACGCCGACGTGCTGCGGCAGGCCCAGGTGTTTGTGGAGTACACGCCGCAAACCCGCGTGGAAGGCGACATCCAGCAGCTGCCGGCCGACTTCGCCGTGACCGAGCTCTGGCAGGTGCTGGCCGGTCAGCGGTCCGGTCGCGCCTCGGACCATGCGGTGACCGTGTTCGACTCGGTGGGCTTTGCGCTGGAGGACTTCTCGGCCCTGCGCTTCGTGCGCGACACCGCGGCCGAACTGGGCCTGGGCGACACGCTGCAGCTCATCCCCGAACTGGCCGACCCCAAGAACCTGTTTGCGTCACTGCGTCAGCCGGCGGTGCCGCGCGCCGTCGTCACGGCGCCCGCCCACGCCTGAGGCAGCGCCTCAGGGCCCAGCGCACGGATCAGCCGCGTCTCCTGCGCGGTGATCAGGTGGCTAGAGGCGGCCAGGTAGGCCGGGAAGTCCGGGTGGGTGTCACGCGCGTGGCAACGCCGCTCGTAGTCGGCCAGGCTCTCGTAGGCCCACAGGTGCACAAACTGGTTCTGCGGCCCGACCAGGCTGGTGTAGAAGCCCAGCGGGTGGCCCAGTGTCTGCATCAGCACCGGCATGGCCAGGCGGTTGAAGACCTCGATGAACTCGGGCATCTTGCGCAGCGCGATGGTGTAGCAGCGGTGGTCGATCAGGGGCAGGTCGGTGGCGTTCATGGCCGTCCTCTCGGTGCGTTCAGTGGGCCGCGACCAGGTCCGCGATGTGGTTGCCGGTCACAAAACCAAAAGTCATGTTCGGTCCGTGGGTGATGCCCGCGCCCGGGTAGTTTCCGCCCATGATGCTGGCGCGGTCGTTGCCCACGGCGTACAGGCCGGCGATGGCCGAGCCATCGCGCCGCAGCACCTCGCCCACCACGCTGGTCTGTATGCCGTCGAAGGTGCCGAGGTCGCCCATGATCACCTTGACGGCGTAGAACGGCCCGTTGGCCACCGGCGCCACGCAGGGATTGGGCTGGTGGGCCGGATCGGCCAGGTAACGGTTGAAGCTGGTGCGGCCGCGGCCAAAGGCCGGGTCTTCGCCTTTGACCGCGCCGACGTTGTAGTCGCGCACGGTCTGCTCCAGGCCGGCCGGATCGATGCCCGCGTTCTTCGCGAGTTCGGCCAGTGTGCGGCCCTGGATCAGGTAGCCATTGCGCAGGAACTTGCCAATGGGCATGGGCGCGGGTTTCACGAAACCGATGCCGTACTTGGCCAGCGTGGTCTTGTCGCACACCAGCCACATGGCCGTCTCGGCCCGGCCTTCGCAGGCGCGCACCAGGGCGGCGCCCACGTCGTGGTAGGAGTTGGACTCGTTGGTGAACCGCCGGCCGTTGGCCAGCACGCCGATGATGCCGGGCTTGTAGCGGTCCAGCAGGTGCGGAAACACGCCGACCTCGCCGCGGCCGTAGTCCACGCGGGACACCGGCATCCAGGCGGCGGCGTCCTTGAAACGGATGTCCACCACACCGCCCAGCTGCTCCGCCATGTTGACACCGTCGCCGGTGTTGCTGGTCGGGGTGGGTGACAGGTGCTGGTGGCCGCGCTGGACGTGGGGGTAGGCCTGGGCCAGGCGCTTGGCGTCGTGCGGAAACCCACCACAGGCCAGCACCACGCCGTGGCGCGCGCGCAGCGTGCCCGACGCGCTGCGCACGCCGCTCACGCGGTCGCCCTCGAGCGCCAGGCCCTGGGCCGGCGTGCTGGTGAGGATGGGGATGCCCAGGTCCAGCGCCGACTGGGCCAGCCGCGCGGCCAGCGCGTTGCCGCTGGTGACGTTGATGCCACGGCGGTAGACCAGCAGTTCCTTGATGTGGGTCGCCAGGCGCCGGGCCACGTAGAGGAAGGAAGTCAGCGACTTGGTGGCCTGGAAGAAGTGCTTGAGATCGGCGTTCGACGAGTTGAACATCATGCCGATGAAGGTGATGGTCTTGAGAGGCGGCTTCAGGCGCGGCATGTCGGCCCCCAGCCCCCGGATGTCGTAGGGCGCGGCCAGGATGGAACGGCCAAGGTCCACGCCCCCGGGCGCGTCGGGGTGGTAGTCGGGGTAGAGCGTGGGCACGAAGCGCATCGCGGTCTCGCGCTCGAAGAACTCGACCATCCTGGGCCCGTTGTCCAGAAAGGCGTCCACCGCCGCTTCGTCATAGAAAACGCCGGTTTCTTCCATCATGTAGCGGCGCACCGCCTCGCGCGTGTCGGCCGGGTTCTGCTGGCGGCCATGCGGGCCCAGCGGAATCCACAACACACCGCCCGACAGCGCGGTGGTGCCACCGAACACCGGTTCTTTTTCCAGCACCACCACGTCCAGCCCGCGCTTCTTGGCGGTGATGGCGGTGGCCAGCCCGGCGGCGCCGGAGCCCACCACGATGAGGTCGTATTCGGTCTTCATGTCGGTCTCCTCAAAATCTTGGGCCGCGGTGGCGGCACGTGGAGGTCAGGGTCCGCCGCCGTGCCGCCCCAAGGCGAGGCCCGCGCCCCCACGGGGGGCAGCGACCCGCGCAGCGGCGGAGCGTGGGGGCCTTCATTGGTTGAAACCCGGGCGGGGCACCATGTCCATCAACATGGAGGACATGCCACCGTCGACCGCGATCTCCGCGCCATTGACGTAGGCCGCGCGCGGGCTGGCCAGGAACAGGGCCACGTCGGCAATGTCCTGCGGTTCGCCCACGCGGCGGCTGGCGGTGACGGCCGCGCGCTTGGCTTCGAAGCCGGGTTCCTCGTAGAACTTCGCGGACAGCGCGGTGCGGATCATGCCGGGGCAGATCACGTTGCTGCGCACGCCCTGTGGCCCCCATTCGGCCGCCATCTGGCGCGACAGCAGCAGCACGCCCGATTTGCCGGCGCTGTAGGCGCCACTGTGGCTTTGCGGAAAGTGCGCCGCGATGGACGCGACGTGGACCACCGCGCCACGCGTGGCGCGCAGCTGGGACAGAAAGGCCCGCGCGCACAATAGGTAGCCGGTCAGGTTGACGGCCAGCACCTGGTTCCAGTCGGCCAGGCTCACCTGCTCCAGCGAGCCCGGGCGCAGCACCCCGGCGTTGTTGACCAGGGCCGCACAGTCACCCAGTTCGGCCTGGACAGTTCGGGCCGCGTTCAAGGTCTGCGCCTCGTCGGACAGGTCGCAGGCCACGGCCAGGGCGGTGTGGCCACCGGCGCGCAGTGCCTCGGCCACGCGCCGGCAGCCTTCGGCATCGCGGTCGAGCAGCGCCACCCGGGCACCGGCATCGGCCAAACCGCGTGCGATCGCAGCACCTATGCCGCTGGCGGCACCGGTGACGGCGCAGACCTGGCCGCGCAGCTGCAGCCAGTGGGGGGTCTCACTCATGGGTGTGTCTCCTGTGTTCGAATGCCTGGCATTGTTCGCCGCGGGGCGCGCGTCGGCTTTGACGATTGCAGCCAAGGAGCGGACAATTCGTGCAAGGAGGCAACACACCCATGGCGTATTCCAGGGCCATACCGAACTACGCGCTGTACGGCGACCAGGCCCCACCGGCCTGGGCCAGCCTGTTCAACTTCGAGTGGATTCCGCAGCGCTCGGCGCCCTACCAGTGGACCATCCAGCCGCACCGGCACGATGCCTTCGTGCAACTGCTCTACCTCACCGCGGGCTCGGCCGAGGTCCAGATCGACGACGCCGTGCACCGTGCGCTGGCGCCTTGCCTGGTGCTGATCCCGGCCGGCCACGTGCACGGCTTTCATTTCGCCAGCGACGTCGATGGCCCGGTGGTGACGGCGACACAAAAGACGCTGGAATCGCTGGCCTCGGTGGTGATGCCCGAGCTGCTGCCCACGCTGCGGCGTCCGCGCGTGGTGGGCTTGCAGGACGAGATGCGCTACGTGGACCAGCTCATGCCGCTGTTCCTCGCGCTGGAGCGCGAATCGCGCACCCCCGCCAGCGGCCAGGTGGCGGCCAGCATGTCCTTGCTGATGGCGCTGATGGTGCAGATCGACCGGCTGTGCCAGATGTCGGACGTGCAAGCGCCGCAGGCGGGCCAGCCGTCCTCGCGCAAGGCGCGCCAGATCGAACGTTTCCGCGGCCTGGTCGACCAGCACTTCCGCGTCCAGCGTTCGGTGCCCTTCTACGCCGGGGCGCTGAGCATCACCGCCGGCCAGCTCACCCGCCTGTGCCGCGAGTGCCTGGGCCTGTCCAGCCTGGACGTCATCAATGCCCGCATCCTGCACGAGGCCCAGCGCGAGCTGGTCTACACCCACCTGCCGGTCAAGCAGCTCGCGGCCGACCTCGGCTTCGAGGACGACGCTTACTTCAGCCGCTTCTTCCGCAAGCACACCGGCCTCAGCCCCAAGGCCTTCCGGGCCCGGGCGCTGGAGCAGATCCACGAGACACCGGCGGAGTTCTAGCCGGCACGCTGCTCGGCGAGCGCGCGGTAGTGCCGCAGCGTGGCCGCCAGGCCCTGCGCCAGCGGCGTCTTCTGCCGGCCCGGCAGCAGGGCGTCCAGGCCGTCCTCGGTGATGCCGGCGGCGATCGTCAGCGGGCGGCCTTCGGCGCGCAGTTGCGCGGTCGGTGCCAGGCGGCGGATCTCGGCCATCACCTCGTCCATGGAGGCGGTCTCGCCCACCATGTTGTAGACCGGCGCGCCCGACACCGGCGTCTGCAGGGCCGACACGAAGGCCTGCGCCACGTCATAGACGTAGACCAGGCCACAGGCGCCGGTCATGGCGATGGTGAAAGACTCGCCACGCGCCGCCGCGCGGCAGGCCAGGCTCGGGCCGGCGCTCGCGCCGCTCTCGCGGCCCGGACCGTAGACCACGAAGGGCCGGAAGCCGACGCTGGCGATGCCGTGCTCGCGCCAATAGGCCTGGGCCGCGCCCTCCACCGCCAGCTTGAACGCGCCGTAGTGGGTGGCCGGCGCCGGGCGCGTGGCATCGTCCGGGCCGAACACGCCGGCCGAACTGGCGTAAACGATCTGCCGGATGCCCAGCGCGATCGCCGCGTCGAAGACGTGCAGCGAACCGATGAGGTTGACCTCGGCGCCACGCACCGGCCGCGCACTGCAGTCGGGCGTCAGCACACCGGCCAGGTGGATCACGCCGTCGCAGCCCGACATCGCCTGCCGCACGTCCTCGGCCCGGCTGATGTCGCCCACCCGCCAGTCGAGCGCGTGCGCCGCCGCCCCGTTGATCGAGACCACGGTGTCGCGCCGGTCGTGGACGTCGAACACCCGCACGCCCATGCCTTGCGCCAGCAGCCGGCGCACGATCCACGCGCCGAGGAAGCCGCTGCCGCCGGTGACCAACACCTGGTTCAGGCGCCGCATCCTGTCTCCCGCCGGGTCCGCCGGTGTTTTCACATCTTGCACAGCGGCGACGGCGCCGGGATCACCGAGGGCGCGAAGGTCTGCTCGACCACCGGGCGCAGGGCGCCGTCCACCATCTTGGCGCGGGCCACGTAGTTGGGCAGCATGAGCTGGTTGTCAGCCGCGCGCATGGTGACGTTGCCGTACACCGTGTCGATCTGGGCGCCGCGCAGCGCCTTGCTCACGTCCTCGGGCCGGGCGCTCTTGGCCAGCTTGACGCCCTCGAAGATCACCTGCGCGCCGTTGTAGCCCTGGCCTTCCGTGTCGGTGGGCAGGCGGTTGAACTTGGCCTTCCAGGCGGCGACGAAGGCCTTGTTGCGCGGGTTGTCCAGGCTGGCGGCGTAGGGGGTGTTGCCGGGCGTGCCATCCAGCGCCTTGCCGGTGGCGGCCATGATGAAGTCGAGGATGAGCGCGTGGCCGATCAGCTTGGTCTTGGGCATGAGACCGAACTCCTCGGCCTGCTTGACGAAGGCGATGGCGTCGCGGCCGGTCTCGGCCACCCACACGGCGTCCACGTTGGCGGCCTTGAGCTGCGCGATGTAGGGCGAGAAGTCCTTGGTGCCCAGCGGCACGTACAGCGACAGCGGCACCTTCTTGCCCTGCGCCTCGACTGCCTTCTTGAAGGACTCGCCCGAGTCACGGCCCCACACGTAGTCGGCGCCCAGCACGGCGAAGTTGTTTTCCTTCAACCCCTTGGCCCACTCGTTGACCATGGCGATGTCCATGGCGTCGGAGTGCACGGTGCGGAAGCTGCGCGGCTTGCAGGTGTCGCCGGTGAGCTTGTCGGACTTGCTGGCAACCGCGAAGTAAGCGGCGTCCCAGCGGTCCAGGTTCTGGGCGATGGCCAGCGAGATGGACGACGGGATGGCGCCGATCAGCAGGTTGTAGCCGTCGCGCGCCAGCTTCTCGGCGACGCGGCGGCCGGCGTCGGGCGTGCCCTCGTCGTCAGCCTCGGCCACGTCCACCTTGCGGCCGTCGATGCCGCCCTTGGCATTGGCCTCCTCGATCGCGAAACGGATCGCGCGCATCACTTCCTCGCCTTGCTGCGAGAACACGCCCGACTTGGACGACACCAGGCCGATCTTGACCGGCTCCTTGCCCTGGGCCAGCGCGGCCAGGGGCAGTGCGGCCACCGCGAGGGCAGCGGCCAGGGATGCGTGCAGGGATTTCATTTTGAACATGCTTGTCTCCAGAGGAAAAGTGCCTTCAGCGGCGGGGTTGAAAAAAGAAAGCGGGCAGGGCCGGGCCAACACGCCACCCCGAGGGGCGGCGTGCAAGGCGGCGCGTGGGACGCCCGGTGGGTCAGACCATCACGTGGGACTCCAGGTCGTGCAGGCCCTCGCGCGAATTCACCACGCGGCCTTCGGCGATCACCGAGCCCTTGGCCATGGCCAGGTAGCGGTGCGCCACGCGCACCACCAGGCTCATGTTCTGTTCGATCAGCAGCAGCGCCGTGCCCTGGTCGGCCACCTGCTTGAAGATGGTCGCGAGCTGGTCGACGATGACCGGCGCCAGGCCTTCGGTGGGCTCGTCGAGCAGGATCAGGCTGGGGTTGGCCATGAGCGCGCGGCCCACGGCCAGCATCTGCTGCTGCCCGCCCGACAGGGCCGTGCCAGGCGTGTGGGCACGCTCCTGCAGGATGGGGAAGAGCCTGTAGACCTCGGCCACGTTCCAGGGGCCCTTGCGGCCGACGGCGGCGCCCAGCTGCAGGTTCTCCTCCACCGTGAGGTTGGCGACGATGCGCCGCCCCTGGGGCACCACCACCACGCCGTTCTGCGCGGCCATGTAGGGGCGGGGCTGGGGCAGCTCCTTCTCGCCCAGGCGCACCTGGCCCGACTTGAGCTGGGCCAGGCCCAGGATGGTGTTGACCACCGTGGTCTTGCCGACGCCGTTGCGGCCGATCAGCGCCACGCGCTCGCCCGCGTGCACATGCAGGCTCAGGCCGTGCAGGATGTGGGCGGAGCCGTAGTAGGCGTGGACGTTCTTGAGTTCGAGCAGGTGGCTCATGCGGCACTCCCGAGATAGGCTTCGCGCACACGCGCATCGGCGCGCACTTCGGCGGGGGTGCCGCCGGCGATCACGCGCCCGAGTTCAAACACGGTGACCACGTCGGAGATGCCGAACACCACGTCCATGTCGTGTTCGACCAGCAGCACCGACACGTCCCAGCGCGAGGTCAGCGCCTTCAGGTGCTGCGCCAGGTCCAGCGATTCCTTGACGGACAGACCGGCCATGGGCTCGTCCAGCAGCAGCACGCTGGGCCGCCCCACCAGGGCCAGCGCCAGGTCCAGACGGCGCTGCTCGCCGTAGCCCAGGTCCTCGGCCGTCACGTCGGCCATGCGGTGCAGGTCCAGCTCACGCAGCACGGCATCGGCGTCGGCCGCGGAATCGGCCACGCCCATCTTGTGCGAGGCCAGCTCGACCTGCTTGCGCACCGGCATCTGGCCAAAGATGCTGGTGCGCTGGAAGCTGCGCGACAGGCCGCGCCGGCGGCGCTCGACGACACCGAAGGCGCTCACGTCCTCGCCCATCAGCGAGACCTTGCCGCGCGTGAGCCGGCGCCGGCCGGTGATGGCGTCGATGACGGTGGACTTGCCGGCGCCGTTGGGGCCGATGAGGCCGCGGATCTGACCTTTCTCCAGCGTGATGGCCACGCCGTCCAGCGCCTTGACGCCGCCGTAGTGGATGGCCACGTCCTCGGCCTGCAATACATATCGGGGGGTGGTTTTCATGGGTGTCTCCTCAGTGCGCGGCGGCGGGCTTGGCCGCGCCGGCCTTGGATGTGCCACCGCTCAGCAGGCGCCCCAGCGCACCGGCGATGCCGGTGGGCGAGAACACGATGACGGTGATCAGCGCGACGCCAAAAATGCTCATCCAGTGGGTCGCGTGGTCGCCCAGCAGGTCCTTGAACAGGAAATAGACCACGGCGCCCAGGGCCGGCCCCCACAGGGCCTTGAAGCCGCCCACCACCACCATCATCAGCGTCATGCCGGACAGGCTCCAGTGCAGGCTCTCGGGCGAGACGAAACCGGTGTTGAGCGCCGACAACACGCCGGCCACGCCGGTGACCAGGGCCGACAGGGCATAGACGGCCGCACGCGGCAGCACGGTGGAGATGCCAATGAAGCGGGCCCGCTCCTCGTTGTCGCGGACCGCCTCGGTGATGCCGCCGAAGCGGCTGCGCAGCAGGAGCGCGAGCAGCAGCAGGACCAACACCAGCGCGCTCCAGCAGACGACGAACAGCACGGCCGGCTTGAGCAGGGTGGCCTGCGGGATGCCGAACAGCGTGGACGGCCAGTCGATGTTCATGCCGTCGGCGCCGCCGGTGAGGCCACGTGCCCGCGAGGCCGACAGGAAGGCCATCTGCCCCACCGCCAGCGTGAGCATGCCAAAGGCCACGCCGGGCACACGCACGATGACCAGACCGATGACGAAGGCCGCCACGGTGAGCCCCAGCAAGGTGGCCACGATGGCCAGCTCGGCCGGCATGAGGCGCAGCTGCATGAGGATGCCGACCGCGTAGCCGGCGCCGCCGAAGAACAGCGCGTGGCCGAAGCTGATCATGCCGTTCTGGCGCAGCAGCAGGCCCACGCCGCTGGCGAACAGCGCGTAGATGGTGGCCTGCGTGAGCAGGCTCAGCACGGTGCCGGAGCCGACCAGGTTGGCCACGGCGGCGCCCACGGCGAGGGCGATGAGGGTCGTCAGACCCAGGCGGGAAAGGTTCATGGCAAGGACTCCCGTTGGGGGTTCAGGTACGGCTGCCCGCGATGCCCGCGGGTTTCCAGATCAGGATGGCCACCATCAGCACGAAGGGCAGCAGGACGGCGGCGTCGGGCAGGTAGACCGCGCCCAGCGCCTGCACCATGCCCAGCACCATGGCGGCGATGAAGGCGCCGGCCAGCGAGCCAAGCCCGCCGATGACCACGACCACGAAGGAGTCGATGATCACGTCGGCGCTCATGGACGGCGACAGCGACAGGAAGGGTGCCGCCACCACGCCCGCCAGGCCGGCCAACGCGGTGCCCAGGCCGACCACGCCGGCGCTCAGCGCGTCGGTGTGCACGCCCTGCATGGCGGTGGTGGTGGGGTCGGTGCTGGCGGCGCGCACGAACAGCCCGATCTTGGAGTGGCGCAGCCACAGGCTCAGGCCCAGCGCCACGCCGGCACCGACGACGATGACGCCCAGGCGGTAGGCCGGCACCGGCGTGCCGAACAGGTCGAGCGAAAAGTTCAGCGCCTCGGGCGTGGGCACCGACAGGTTGCTCTTGCCCCAGAGGGTCTGCACGGCGTCCTCGATCACCAGCAGCAGGCCGAAGGTGACCAGCACCACGGTCAGGGGATCGCGGTCCTGCAGCAGGCGAAAGCCGTAGCGGTCCAGCAGCACGCCCAGCAGCGCCATGATGGCCGGCGCGGCCACCAGCGCGACCCAGAAGTTGCTCTGCGCGGCGATGCTGTAGCCGAGATAGGCGCCCAGCATGTAGAGCGAGCCGTGGGCGAAGTTCACCACCCGCCGCAGGCCGTAGATGAGGGCCAGGCCCGAGCACATCACGATCAGCAATGCGCCGTAGACCAGGCCGTTGAACAGGTTGATCGTCAACATCGGTTTGTCTCCTTGAAAATCAGTGGGGCGCCAGCGCCCCTTCGGGTGCGCCCAGCGCCGACCAGCCCCCATCGGCCGACACGGTGGCGCCGGTGATGTAGCTGGCCGCGGGCGAGGCAAGAAAGGCAATCACTTCGGCGATCTCGGCCGGCTCGGCCATGCGGCCCAGCGGCGTGCGCCGGCGGATCGCATCGGCGTCGACCGCGCCCTGGCGGGCCAGCGTGGCGATCAGGTCGGTGGCCACGTAACCGGGCGCCACCGCGTTGACGCGAATGCCCTCGCGCGCCCACTCCATGGCCAGGGCCCGCGTCATGCCCAGCACCCCGGCCTTGGCCGCGCTGTAGGCGTTGCGCGCGGGGATGCCGCCCAGCGCGGCGATGGAGCCCAGGTTGACGATGGCGCCACGGTTGCCACGCGTGTCGCGGGCCTGTTCACGCATGTGGGCCAGCACCGCCTGGCTCATGAGGAAGCTGCCACGCAGGTGGACCGCCAGCACGCGGTCGAAGGCGTCGATGTCCTGCGCCAGCGTGGGCACGGCCTGGTCGCCCACGCCGGCGTTGTTCACCAGCGCGTCGATGCGGCCCAGCCGTGCCATGGCGCCGGCCACGGCGGCTGACACGCTGGCCGCGTCGCTCACATCGGCCTGCAGCCCGAGGTGCCCGTCACCGAGTTCGGCGGCCCGCCGCGACGCGCCATCGGCGCGCAGGTCCAGCAGCGCCACGCGCCAGCCCTGTCCGGCCATGTGTCGCGCCGTGGCCCAGCCGATGCCGTCGGCCGCGCCGGTGATCAGCACGGTGTGTTGGGGTGCGTGTCCCATGGTTTGTCTCCAGTCTTTTTGCGGCCACCCGTGTGGCTCAATGGGACGTGATTCTGAGAACCCGTGCCACTTCGCGATGCGACGATTGATGCCAACTACTGGACATTTCGTGCACTCAGTCCAAGGGCCGCGCGGCCGCGTGGCGCGCCGCCAGGTAGCCGAACACCAGGCCAGGGCCGAGGGTGATGCCGGGCGCGGTGTAGACGCCGCCCATGATGGAGTGCATGTCGTTGCCCACCGCGTACAAACCGGCGATGGCCTGACCCTGGGCGTCGAGCACGCGGGCATCGCCGTCGGTGGCGAAGCCGGTGGCGGCGCCGATGTCGCCGGGGTAGAGGCGCACGGCGTAGAACGGCGCCTGCGCCAGCGGACCGAGGTTGGGGTTCTTGCCCGGCCAGTCGGCGTCCCCGATGTTGCGCTGGTAGGCGGTCACGCCGCGCTGGAAGTCGGGGTCGCCGCCGGCCTCGGCGTGGGCGTTGAAGCGGGCCACGGTCCGCTCCAGCGATCCCGCCGGCAGGCCCAGCCGCTGCGCCAGCTCGGCCAGGGTCTGCCCGCTGACCAGGTAGCCGTCGGCGAGGAATGGCGCCAGGCCCTTGCCGCCGGGGCGCACCATGCCCAGGCCGTATTTGCGCAAGGCATCGGCGTCGCACACCAGGTAGGCCGGGATGGACGGCCGCTGGCGGTGGGCCTCCAACATGGCCAGGCCGAACAGGTGGTAGGACGTGCTCTCGTTGACGAAACGCTCGCCAGCGTGGTTGACGGTGAGCATGCCGGGTTTGGCGCGGTCCATCACGAAATGCGGGAACACCGCCGTGCTGCCGTCGGCGCGCAGGCGCCGCGACACCGGCGCCCAGAAGGCATTGCTCAGCGCGCCTTCGCCGTAGCGCGCGCCGGCGTTGCGCGCCAGCGCATGGACCTCGCCGGTGTGGCCTGGCGCACCCGGGCACCAGCCGATGTCGGCACCGGGCAGCATGGCCTGGCGCAGGGCCGGATGGCGGTTGAAGCCGCCGCTGGCCAGCACCACGCCACGGGCCACGCGCAGGCTGCGGCGGACGCCGTTCTGCAGCAGGGTCAGGCCACGCACACCGGCGCCGGTGACGTCGAGGTCGGCCACCGAGGTCTTGAGCATCAGTGTCACGTTGGCGTGCCGCGACAGCGAATACAGCAGCCGCGCCACCAGCGCATTGCCCATCACCAGCCGCGTGCCACGCGGGTAACGCAGGCGGTCGGCCAGGTGGCGCAGCACGATCTTGACCGAGTGCCTGAGCGAGGCCAGCGAACGCCCCATGCCCAGCAGGTGGTTGATGTCGTTGCGGTCCACCATCATGCCGCCCAGCACGGTGAACTCGGGGATGGGCGGACGCACCAGCTTGAACAGATCGCCCAGCAGCCGCCCGTCGAAGGGCAGCGGCTCCAACGCGCGGCCGTTGAGCGTGGAGCCGCCCAGGTCGGAGATGTAGTCCGGGTGTTTGGCGTAGGGCCGGAACCTGAGTTCGGAGCGTTGCTCCACCAGCGCCACGGCTTCGGCGCCGTGGTCCAGGAAGGCCTGGCGCAGCGCCTTGGGCGTGCGCTCGCCGATGGCGTTGTCCAGGTAGCGCGCGGCGTCGGCCAGGGTGTCGCCCGGGTTGACGCTGGCGGCGTGGTGGGTACCCGGCACCCAGGTGGTGCCGGCCGACCAGGCGCTGGTGCCCCCCACGTGCCCGGTGCGCTCGACGATCAGCACCCGCTGGCCGGCCAGGGCCGCGAACAGGGCGGTGGACAGGCCGGCCGCGCCGGCGCCGATCACGGCCACATCGAAGGCCGCGTCAGCGGGAAGTTCGTTCAATGACTCGAAGACGTTCATATGCAGACCCTTGGTTTTCATTCGGGTGAACACCGCGGAGCTGGCTTTGCCAGGCCGCTGGTGTTGCCCCCTGGGGGGATGCGGCTACGCGCAGCGAGCCGGTGACGAGGGGGTCACAAGAAACGCCACCATCAGGTCGCGCACCCGGGCGAACATGTCGGCCCCGGTCATGCTGCTGCAACCCTGGGCGCGCGCTGCGGCCACCAGCGGCGACACCGCCGGCGAGGTGATCACGCAGCCGACGAACATGGACGGCCGCAGGCGCGTCACGTCGACCGGCAGCGGATCGCCGGCCTTCATGCCCATGGGCGTGGCGTTGATCACGATATCGAATCCGCTGGGATCGGCCGTGCCGTGACCCACCGGGCAGCGGCCCATGGCGGCCAGGCGCTCCACCAGGGCGGTGCGTCGGACGTCGTCGGCATCGAACAGGGCCAGCTCGCTCACGCCGGCCGTCAACAGCGCGTGGGCGATGGCCGAGCCGGCGCCGCCCGCGCCCACCAGCAAGGCCTTCTTGCCGGCTGGGTCGCAGCCTTTTTCCCGCATGGCCGTCACATAGCCCAGGCCGTCGAACATGTCGCCGTGCCAGCTGCCGTCGGGGTTGCGCCGCATGGTGTTGACGGTGCCCAGGAAGGCGGCGCGGTCGGAGGTGGTGGCGCAGAGCTCGAAACAGGCGAACTTGTGCGGCACCGTGACGATGATGCCGTCCACGTTCTGCGCCCGCGACACGCCCGCCGTCCACGCGGCCAGGTCCGCCGGCGCCACGTGGGCCGGCACGCAGACCGCGTTGTGACCGCCAGCCTGGAGGTCGGCGGTGACGCCGGCAGGCGATTTCACCTGGGCGATCGGGTCGCCCACGATGTAGTGAAGGCGCGTGGCACCGCTGAGTTCGAGGGTCATGGCTGAGGTCCTTTCAAACGATTGGCGGCGATATTACTCACAAATGGAATACTATTCAACTATTGAATTTTGTTCTGATTTTTAATACACTTCGGGCAAACCAGCCACACCCCGCCCCGTGAACACCCCCACCTCCCTCGTCCTGATCGGTGCCGGCGCCATCGGCCGCACCCACATCGATCGCATCGCCCGCGACCCCAGCCTGGCGCTGGCCGGCATCGCCGATCCGACGGACGCGGGCCGCCAACTGGCCGAACGCTTGGGCGTGCCCTGGTCGGCCGACCACCGCGGCCTGCTGGAGCGCGTCCGGCCTCAGGGCGCGGTGGTGGCCACCCCCAATGCCAGCCACGTGGGCGTGGCCAGCGACTGCCTGGAGCGTGGCGTGGCCGCCCTGGTGGAGAAGCCGGTGGCCGACACCGTCGCCGAGGCGCAGCTGCTGGTGGACGCCCAGGCCCGCACCCAGGTGCCGGTGCTGGTGGGCCACCACCGCCGCCACAACCCCATCAACCGCCGGGCCCGCCAGATCGTGGCCGAGGGCCGCCTGGGCCGTCTGGTCAGCGCCAACGTGATGGCCAGCTTCTACAAGCCCGAGACCTACTTCGAGGCCGCCTGGCGCCGCGAGCCTGGCGGTGGCCCGGTGCTGATCAACCTGATCCACGAGATCGACATGCTGCGCTTCCTGTGCGGCGAGATCGTGTCGGTGCAGGCGCTCAGCAGCAACGCGGTGCGCGGCTTCGCGGTGGAGGACACGGCCGCCGCCGTGCTGCGCTTCGAGAACGGCGCGCTGGGCACGGTGACGCTGTCCGACACCGCCGCCGCGCCCTGGTGCTGGGACTTCTGCGCCGGCGAACAGGACCAGTACCCACCGCAGAACGTCCAGTCGCACTTCATCGCCGGCACCCACGGGTCCTTGTCCCTGCCCGACCTGGCGCTGTGGCACTACCGAGGCGAACGCCACTGGCACGCCGAGATCACCCGCGAACAGGACAGCGTGCACCGGCAAGACCCCTACAGCGCCCAGCTGCGGCATTTCGCGGCCGTGATCCAGGGGCGCGAGGCGCCGCTGTGCAGCGCCACCGACGGCCAGCGCACCCTGCGGGCCACCCTGGCCGTGCTGGAGGCCGCGCGCAGCGGTGGCGCCATTTCATGTACCGTTCCGGCTTCTTGAAACAGAAGCGAAGCACACACCATGAACGGCGTACTCGAACGAACCCTGGGCATCCTCGAACTGCTGTCGCAGCACGGCGAAGGCATGGAACTGGCCGCCATCGCCGACCAGCTCAACATCCCGCGCAGCGCGGTGCACCGCCTGCTGGCCGACCTGGTGCGCCTGGGCTATGTGCGCCAGACCCGCGGCCACGGCGACTACCTGCTGACCACCAAGCTGGTCAGCATGGGCCTGTCCTACCTCAGCAACTCCGGCATCGTCGACATCGCCCAGCCGCTGCTCAACCGCCTGGCCGAGGTGTCGGGCGAGCTGGTGCGCCTGTCGGTGGTGGACGGCGAGCGCCTGACCTGGGTGGCACGTGCCCAGGGCGCGCGCCAGGGCCTGCGCTACGACCCCGACATGGGCAGCGACGCCCGCCTGTCGTGCTCGTCCTCGGGCTGGGCCTGGCTGTCGACCATGAACGACGACGATGGCCTGGCCCTGGTGGCCAAGCAGGGCATCGGCCAGCCGGCCGACTTCGGCCCCGCCGCGCCGACCACGCTGCAGGCCGTGCTGGCCGCGGTGCACGAGACCCGCGAGCGCGGCTACAGCATGACCACCGACACCTACAGCCTGGGCCTGTCGGCCATGTCGGCGCCGGTGCGATTTGCCGGTCAGCCGGCCATCGGCGTGCTCACCATCGCCGGCCCCACGGTGCGCTTCACCGCCGAGCGCATGGCCGCGCTCGCCCCCGAGCTGCTGTCGATCGCGCAACAGCTGGCCGCCGCCAGCGGCGCCTCGCCTTTCTTCACCCTCACGGCCGACACCGGCACGCCCTCGGGTGCCGCCGGCCGCAAGCCGATCTACGCCGTCTAGGCCCACCCCTTCATGCCCGCCGACCGATCCCCCTCCTCGACCCACTGCGACCTGTTGGTGATCGGCTCCGGCGCGGGCGGGCTGTCGGCCGCCGTGACCGCGGCCCACCTCGGGCTCAAGGTCATCGTCGCCGAAAAAGAAGCGCAGTACGGCGGCACCACCGCCTGGTCGGGCGGCTGGATGTGGATACCGCGCAACCCGCTGGCGGTCGAGGCCGGCATCCAGGAGCCGATCTCGGAACCCCTGGCCTACCTTCGGCACGAGCTGGGCGAGCGTTTCGACGAGGCCCGCGTGCGCGCCTTCCTCGAACAGGGCCCGCGCATGGTGGATTTTTTCCGCAGCCGCACCGCCCTGCGCTTCATCGACGGCAACGCCATCCCCGACTTCCATGGCCGCACGCCCCACGCCGGCACCGGCGGGCGCTCGGTCTGCGCCGCGCCCTTTGACGGCCGGCGCCTGGGCGCGCGCATCGCCGACCTCAAGCCGCCGCTGGCCGAAACCACGCTGTGGGGCATGGGCATCGCCTCGGGCGCGGAGCTGCGGCATTTCCTCCATGCGATGCGCTCGCCGGCCTCCTTCGGGTACGTGACCCGGCGCGTGCTGGCGCACTGGAAAGACCTGCTGCTGCACCGCCGGGGCCTGCGCCTGGTCAACGGCAACGCCCTGGTCGCGGGCCTGGCGGCCTCCTTGTTCGAGGCCGGCGGCGAGATCCGCGTCCAGCACACGGCGCGCCGCCTGCTCCAGGCCCAGGGCCAGGTGACGGGGGCGGTGCTGTCGACACCCCGCGGCGACATCGAGATCCACGCCACGCGCGGCGTGCTGCTGGCGGCCGGGGGGTTTCCGCACGACGCCGCGCGCAAGAAGGCCTTGCTGCCCCACGCGCCCAGTGGCACCGAACACTGGTCCGCAGCCGCCCGCGGCAACACCGGCGACGGCCTGCGCCTGGGCGAATCGGTGGGCGCCACCGTGGCCACCGACCTGGCGCAGGCGGCGGCCCTGGCACCGGTCTCGCTGGTGCCCCGCGCCGACGGCTCGGTAGCCCATTTCCCGCACCTGATCGAACGCGCCAAGCCCGGGCTGATCGCCGTCACGCGGGCCGGCCGGCGATTCACCAACGAGGCCGACTCGTACCACGACTTCATGCAAGGCCTGCTGGCCGCCACCCCGACCGGCGAGCCCGCGCAGGCCTGGCTGGTCTGCGACCACGCCTTCATCCGCCATTACGGCCTGGGGGCCGTCAAACCCGCGCCCATGCCGCTGGGCGGCATGCTGGCCAGCGGCTACCTGCAGCGCGGCGCCACCCTCGCGGCCCTGGCCCAGGCCTGTGGCATGCCCACCGGCGCGCTGGAAGCCACCGTGGCCCGCCACAACACGCAGGCGCAGCAGGGCCGCGACGACGACTTCGCCAAGGGCGAGACCCCCTACAACCGCATCCAGGGCGACAGCGCCAACCCCTGGCCCAACCCCTGCCTGGCGCCCATCGCGCGGGGCCCTTTTTATGCCGTGAAGGTGGTGCCCGGCAGCCTGGGCACCTTCGCCGGGCTGCGCGCCAACGAACACGCCCAGGTGCTGGACGCCCTGGGCCAGCCCATCGCCGGCCTGTACGCCGGTGGCAACGACATGAACAGCCTCATGGGCGGCCACTACCCCAGCGGCGGCATCACCCTGGGCCCCGCCATGACCTTTGGTTTCATCGCCGCGCACCACGCCGCCGGCACCCCGCTGTCGACCTGATTTTTCAAGGACCCCCCATGTACTACGAACTCGCCACGATGACCCTGCCCTTCGGCAGCGCCGCCGCCGCCGCCACCCACGTGCAGGCCTTCTGCACCGCGCCCGAGGCCCAGGGCGAACTGCTCGCCTGCTGGTTCACCGACATCGGCCAGCTCAACCAGATGATCGTGCTGCGCGGCTTCGCCGACCTGGCCACCCTGGCGGCCGAGCGGGCCCGCACCCAGCACAGCGCCAGCCCCTTCGGTTGCGGCGAGCTCTTCCAGTCGCTGGAACAGCACAGCTACCAGGGTTTCCCATGGATGAAGCCGGTGCGCCCCAGCGCCGAGAGCGGCATCAGCGGTCCGGTCTACGAGATCCGCACCTACGGCATCAAGCCCGGCGGCGTGCAGGCCACCATCGACTTGTGGGCGCAGTACGTTCCGCCGCGCGAGCGGCTCTCGCCCTGTGTGGTCGCCATGGTCGCGCTCGACGGCCCGCTGCGCTTCACCAACATCTGGGCCTACCCGACGCTGGACGCGCGCTCCAAGGCCCGCGCCGACGCGGTGGCCCAAGGCATCTGGCCACCCAAGGGCGGTCCGGCCCACCTGACCACGGACATGGTCTCGACCATCGCCCTGCCCACCGCCGTGTCGCCCTTGAAGTGAGCCGCCCATGTCGCGCATCTATTCGCTCGCCTATCTGAGCTCGCACCGCTGCACGCCGCCCGAGGCGGTGCGCGTGGCCGCCGCCAACGGCTACCAGCACGTGGGCCTGCGCCTGTGGCCCAACGCACCCGGCGCGCCGCAGCAGTTTCTGCTGGACCGGCCCCAGGTGCTCAGAGAGACCCAGGCCGCGCTGGCCGACACCGGCGTCGGCATCTTCGATGTGGAGATCATCCGCATCGGCGCCGATTTCAATCCCCACACCTGGGACGCGCTGTACGACGCCTGCGCCGCGCTGAAAGCCAAGGCCATCCTGGTGGCCGGCGACGACACCGACGAGGCGCGGCTGACGCAGAACTACGCGCGCCTGTGCGAGGTGATGGCGCCTTATGGCCTGAGCGCCGACCTGGAGTTCATGCCCTGGACCGCCGTGAAGGATGCGAACAGCGCGCTGCGCATCGTGCGCAACGCCGGCACGCCGGCCAACGCCGGCATCCTGGTGGACGCCCTGCACTTCGGCCGCTCCACCTCCACGCTGGACGACATCCGCGCCATCCCGCGCCAGCTGCTGCACTACGCGCAGATCTGCGACGCCGCCGCCGGCACCCACTTCAGCACCGAGCAGCTGATCCACACCGCCCGCTGCGAGCGCCTGCTGCCGGGCGACGGCAGCATCGATGTGCAAGGCCTGTTCGACGCCCTGCCCGCCGACCTGCCGATCAGCGTGGAGGTGGTGAATTTCGAACGCGAGAAGACCGCCACGCCCGGCGAATGGGCCGCGATCTGCCTGGCCGCGAGCGGGCCCTTTGTCGAGCCCCGCGCCTGAGAACACCACCATGCTGATCCCGTTCGAGCGCATTTCCAGGCTGCCTTTTTTCTTCGGTGCCCGCTGGTTCAGCAGTGCCTGAGCGATTTTTGCCATTCGCCCAACACACAACGCTCAACCCCCATCAAACAACCGAAAGCACCCCATGGATTTCGCACTCAACGACGAACAGAAAATGATGATCGACACCGTCCGTCGCTTCATCGCCGAAGAACTCAAACCGCTGGAAGACGGGCTGGAGAACACCGGCGCCCTGCCCGATGCGGACGCGCAACGCATCCACGCCAAATCGAAAGAACTGGGCCTGTACGCCCTCAACATGCCGGCCGAGCTGGGCGGTGGCGGCCTCTCCAACCTGGACCGCATCCTCTGCGAGGAGCAATTCGGCCACACCAGCGACTACCTGATCCGCCGCGCCTTCGGCAACGTCTACGAGCCGCTGCTGCATTGCAAGGGCGAACAGATCGAGCGCTGGCTCAAGCCCGCCGTCGAAGGCAAGCGCACCTGCGCCATCACCATCACCGAATCGGGCGCAGGCTCCGACGCCGCCGGCATCAAGACCCACGCCCGGCGCAACGCCCAGGGCCAGTGGGTGCTCAACGGCAGCAAGCACTTCATCAGCGATGGCGTGTGGAGCGATTTCTTCCTGGTCTCGGCCAAGACCGGCGAGAAGGAGATCAGCATGTTCATGGTCGACAAGGGCCTGAGCGGCTTCACCGTCGGCAAGGACCAGATGATGATGGGCATCCGCGGCACGCCCCACCTGGAGCTGTTCTTCGACAACGTGGTGCTTGAAGACGCCGCCCTGCTGGGCGAGCAGGGCCAGGGCTTCAAGCTGGCCATGGGCGCGCTCAACGTCGTGCGCCTGGCCCAGGTGGGGGCGCGTGCGGTGGGCAAGGCCACCCACGTGTGCGAGCTGATGCTGGACTACGCCCGCGAGCGCAAGCAGTTCGACACCCGCATCGGCGACTTCCAGATGGTGCAGCAGATGCTGGCCGACAGCGTGATCGAGATCAACGCCGCGCGCTGGATGGTCTACCAGGCCGCGTGGATGCTGGACCAGGGCCTGGACGCGCGCGAGCAGATCGCCATGGTCAAGGTGCACGCGGCCGAGACCCTGGGCCGCGTGGTCGACCGCGCGGTGCAGGTCTTCGGCGGCATGGGCTTCTGCAAGGAGCTGCCCATCGAGCGCTACTACCGCGACGCGCGCATCTACCGCATCTTCGATGGCACCAGCGAGATCCACCGCGGCGTCATCGCAAAGAGCGCGCTGAAAAAAGGCGCCCCGCTGTTCGACATCCACCGGTGAGCCCCATGAGCACCCGCAAATTCATGAGCGCCGCCGAAGCGGCGCAACTCATCCGCGACGGTGACACCGTGGGCCTGATGGGCGGCGGTGGCGGCCTGATGGAAGCCACCCACCTGTTCGAGGCGGTGCAGGCGCGTTTCCTGTCCACCCAGGCACCGCGCGGCCTGACGCTGATGCACGCGCTGGGCATCGGCGACAAGAAGACCAAGGGCATGAACTGCTTCGCGCACGAAGGCTTGGTGCGCAAGGTCATCGGCGGCCACTGGGTCTGGTCGCCGGCCATGCAGCAGCTGGCGCTGGCCAACAAGATCGAGGCCTACATCCTGCCCGGCGGCGTCAGCAGCCAGCTCATGCGCGAGATCGGCGCCGGCCGCCCGGGCCTGATTTCCCACGTGGGCCTGGGCACAGTGTGCGACCCGCGTTTCGGCGGCGGCCGCATGAACGACGCCGCCCGCGAGGACCTGGCCGAGGTGGTGGCCATCGACGGCCGCGAATGGCTGCGCTACAAGCCCTTCCCCATCCACGTGGCCATCGTGCGCGCCAGTGCGGCCGACGAGGACGGCAACATCAGCTTCGAGCACGAGGCCGCCAACCTCGACGCCCAGTCCCTGGCACTGGCCGCGCGCAACAGCGGCGGCACCGTCATCGTGCAGGTGGCCGAACGCCTGCCGCGTGGCGCGCTCAAGGCGCGCGAGGTGCGCATCCCGTCGGCCTGGGTCGACGCCATCGTGGTCGACCCTGGCCAGCGCACCAGCTACGACATCCCCTTCGACCCGGCCTTCAGCGGCGAGCTCACCGGCGCTGCGCGCCACGCCAGCGAGGCCGAAGACCATGCCCGCGAACTCGCCGCCTCGCAGGAGGCCTTCAGCGAGCGCCAGGCCGTGGCCAGGCGCGCCTACGAGGAGCTGTTCAACACCGGCAAGGCGCGCCCGGTCATCAACTACGGCGTGGGCGTGCCCGACGCCGTGGCCAAGCTGATCGCGGCCCGCAACGAGCAGCACCGCATCTACCAGACCATCGAACACGGCACCTACGGCGGCACGCTGATGGACGGCGTGCTGTTCGGCTACGCCCGCAACGCCACCGCCATGCTGGACGCGGCCACGCAGTTCGACTTCTACGGCGGCGGCGGCCTGGACATCGCCTTCCTGGGTTTTGGCGAGTTCGACGAAACGGGCAGCGTCAACGTCTCGCGCCTGGGCGGCGTGACCGTGGGCCCCGGCGGCTTCATCGACATCGCGCAGAACGCGAAGAAGGTGGTGTTCTGCGGCACGCTGGCGGCCAAGGGCGTGAAGCTGGCCACCGGCGACGGCCGGATGCGCGTGCTGCAGCAGGGCGCGGTGAAAAAACTGGTGAAGCAGGTCGACCAGATCACCTTCAGCGGACCACAGGGGCTGGTGCGCGGGCAGGAGGTGCTCTACCTCACCGAACGCGCCAACTTCCGCCTCACGCCCCAGGGCGTGGAGCTGTTCGAGATCGCGCCCGGCATCGATCTGCAGCGCGACGTGCTGGACCAGATGGACTTCGTGCCACGCATCGCAGCCAGCGTGGGCGTGATGGACAGCCGCCACTTCGTGGCCGCCACCCAGGAGGCGCCGGCAGCGGTCTGACACGGGCAGGCGGATGCGGTCAGCAACAAATGTGCAAAACGCACATTTGTTGCTATCATCCGCCCATGCTGCACACGCCCGACCAGTCCGCGCTGCTGGACACCTACCGCCTGCTGCTGCTGCCCCTGGCGCGGCTGGCGGTGTCGCGTGGTCTGCCCTATGCGCGGCTGGACGACATGCTGCGCTCGGCCATGGTGGACGCCGCCCGCGAATTGCAGAACAACGCAGGCAGCCATGGCGAAGTCAGCCGGGTGAGCGCGGCCACCGGTCTGAACCGACGCGAGGTCACCCGCCTGCTCCAGGCCGACGCCGCCCATGCCGCACCGCGCCGCTGGCCAGCCGGCGAGGTGTTCACGCGCTGGCTCAGCGACCCCCAGTACCGCCACAAGGGCCGTCCACGCACGCTGGCGCGCCAGGGCACTGCCCCCAGCTTCGAGAGCCTGGCCCAGTCGGTCACACGCGACATCCACCCACGCAGCCTGCTCGAGGAACTGACCCGCCTGGGTCTGGCACGCTGGGACGAGGCCAGCGACAGCATCGAACTGCAGCGCGACGCCGTGGTGCCCCGCAGCGACTTCGCGCGCATGTTGTCCTTCCTCGGCGACAACGTCGGCGACCACCTGAACGCCGCGGTGGACAACGTGCTGGGCGACGGTTCGGCCCACTTCGAACAAGCGGTCTATGCGGACGAACTGTCCGAAGACTCGATACAGAAACTGCGCTCGCTGATCGCCGCGCAGTGGAGCACGCTGTTCAACAACCTCGTCCCCGCGCTGGAAGCCCTGATCGCCGACGACAAGGCGGCCGGCCGCCCGCAGGACCAGCGCGCTCGCATCGGCTTCTATTCCTTCACACAGCCCATGGACCCCAGCGGTCCGGCGGACTGACGGCCCCTCACTCACCGGAGCTCCCATGCACACACACACACCCACCTTGCGCCGCTGGCGCCTCTGGTCGGCCAGCGCCCTGCTGGCTGGATCGGCCCTGTTGCTGAGCGCCTGCGGTGGCGGCGGCGCGGTCATCGGCGGCGTCGGCACGGGCGGCACGGGCGCCTTCTCCAGCGGCGCCATCAGCGGCTTCGGCTCCATCATCGTCAACGGCGTGCGCTACGACGACAGCGCCGCCTCGGTCTGCGACGACAGCGCCGCCGACGACAACCCCTGTGGCAAGACCAATGGCGCGCTCAAGCTGGGCATGGTGGTCGAGGTCGAGGGTTCGGACGTCGCGACCGACGCCAGCGGCCAGCAGACCTCGAACGCGCGCAGCATCGTCTTCCGCAGCGAGATCAAGGGCCCGGTCGCGGCCATCGACACCACCGCCGGCTCGTTCACCGTGCTGGGTCAGGCGGTCAAGGTCAGCGCCGGCACGGTGTTCGACACCAGCCTGAGCGCCGGTCTGGCCAGCCTGGCGACCGGTGACCTGGTCGAGGTCTATGGTTTTGTGGACGCCAACGGGGTCTACGCCGCCACCCGCATCGAGCGCGAAGACAGCGCCAGCGTCTACAAGATCCGCGGCAAGCTCAGCGCGCTCAACACCACAGCCAAGACCTTCCAGATCGGCGCGGCGTTGATCGACTACAGCGCGATCAACTTCAATTTCACGCTGGTCAACGGGCAGACCATCCGCGTGGAACTGTCGCCCACCCCCAACACCCTGGGCCAGTGGGTCGCCACCCGCCTGAGCAGCGCCACCGCCCTGGGCAGTGCCGCCAGCGCGGCGGCCACGGTCGAGGTCGAGGGACTGATCACCGCCTTCACCAGCGCAACCAGCTTCCAGGTCAACGGCGTGCCGGTGGACGCCTCGGCCGTGAGCGGCCTGCCGGCCGGCCTGGGCGTGGGCGTGCAGGTCGAGGTCAAGGGCAAGCTCAGCAGCGGTGTGCTGCTGGCATCCAAGGTCCAGTTGGAGGACGGCGACGATCGCGAGTTCGAGGTCAAGGGGTCGATCGCCGCCCTCAACACCAGCGCACAGACCTTCGAGATCCGTGGCGTGGCCATCGATTACAGCAGCGCCACCTTCAAGGACGGCACCGTCGCCAACCTGAGCGTGGATGTGCGGGTCGAGATCAAGGGCAGGCTCAACGCCACAGGCACCGTGGTGCTGGCGACCGAGGTCGAGTTCAAGGGCCTGGGCGACAGCGGCAGCAGCAGCTATGAGGTCAAGGGTGCGATCAGCAACCTCAACACCACCGCCAAGACGTTTGTGGTGCGCGGCGTGACCGTCGGCTACGCCACGGCCACCTTCGAGGACGGCGTGGAGGCCAACCTGGCCGACGGCGCCGTGGTCGAGGTCAAGGGCACGGTTGGCAATGGCGTGCTGGTGGCCACCGCCGTGGATTTCGAGGACGGCAGTGGCACCACCGCGGGCAGCGAATACGAAGTCAAGGGCAGCATCAGCAGCCTGGACACCGTGACGCGCCGCTTCGTGGTGGACGGCGTGACCGTGAGCTACGCGGCCGCCACCTTCCGCGATGGTGTCGAGAGCGGCCTGGCCGTGGGCGTGGTGGTCGAGGTCAAGGGCACGCGGGCGGCGGACGGGCTGGTGAGTGCCACCCGCGTGTCCTTCGAAGACTGAACGAGAGAGACAACCAGAAAAACGCGTTTTTCCAAGGCCTCAAAGCCCGGCTCCCCGCAAGGGGCGTCGGGCTTTTTTTTAGAACTTGTCCGACGCTGTGCTCTCCAGCACATAACGCGTCACGCGCGGTGGGGCTTCGGCCACGTGGAACCCGAGCTTGCGCTCGCGCAGGGCAACGTCGCCACCGGTCACGCGGTCGAAGCGGCGCAGGTGGTCGGTCCAGGACTCGTCGACCACCTGTTCGACAAAACGGCCCGGTTCGGTGATGTCGTGCAGCAGCTCCCAGGACAGCGCGCCCTGGCGCAGGCGGCTGCGCCGGCTTTCCTGCATCAGCGCGCGGAAATCGGCGGCGCGGGCCGGGTCGATCAGGTACTCGATGTGCACCAGCACCTGGCCGTGGGTGGGCGGCGCCTCGGCCACCGGGCGCTGGATCACGCGCGACGGTGTCATGTCCTCCTCGATGCCTCGGTCGGTGTCGTGCCGCTGCGCCAGCGCCATCAGCACCACGCTGGTGACGGACGCGATGCCCACGCTCAGGTGCACGTCGGTGAGGGTCGCCACCTGCCCCCACAACGCGGCCCCCAGCGCGCTGGCGCCCATGATGGCCATCTGGTACATGGACATGCCGCGCGCGCGGACCCAGTCGGGCAGCGACAACTGGGCCGACACCGAGAGCGAGTTCGCGGTCGTGATCCAGGCCATGCCGACGGCGAACATCGCGGGCACCGCCACATAGAGGTTGGGCGCCACAGCCATCACCAGCATGCCGATGGACTGCAGCGCCGTGCCGCCAAACACCAGGCGGTCGCGCGTGATGCCCTGGCGCAGGCGCGGCAGGGACAGCGCGGCCAGGATGGCCCCGGACCCCATGGTGGCCAGCAACACGGTGAAGGTGCCGGCGCCGCCGCCCTCCAGCCCGCGCGCCAGCAGCGGCAACAGGGCCATCACGGCGGTGGAGTGCAGGAAAAACAGCGAGACCTGCAGCAGCACCGCCCGCAACCGCGCCGACTGGCCGACGAACTGCACGCCCACGCGCATGGCGCTCCAGAGCTTCTCGCGGCCCAGGGGGTTGGGCACGTGGTCGCGTTTCCAGTGCCAGATGACCACCGCCGAGGCCAGCGACAGGCCGGCATTGAGCACGAACACCCAGGCGCTGCCGGCGCTCGCGATCAGGGCGCCGGCGACCAGCGGGCCGATGATGCGCGAGGCGTTCATGGACACGCCGTTGAGGGCCAGGGCCGCCGGCAGCTGCGCGCGCGGCACCAGTTCGGGCACGATGGCCGAGAACACCGGCCAGCGCATGGCCAGGCCGATGCCGTTGAAGAACACCAGCGCCAGCAGCAGGGGCGGGTTGACCAGGTCGAGCACGATGGCCGCGCACAGAAGCAAGGCGACACCGGCGATCCATATCTGGGTCATCAGGAAGTAGCGTCGCCGGTCCAGGATGTCGGCCAGCGCGCCGCTGGGCAGCCCGAGCAGGAAGACCGGCAAGGTGGCCGCCGTCTGCACCAGGGCCACCCAGATCGGCTTGGTGGTCAGCGAGGTCATGAGCCAGGCGGCCGCCACGTCGTTCATCCACATGCAGACGTTGGCCATCAACCAGGTGGTCCACAACATGCGGAACACCGGTCGGCGCAAGGGCGCCAGCGCCGACTTGTCGTTGTCGGCATCCAGGGAGGGGCGTTCGGGCGGATTCGAGTCGGGCATGGCCTATTGTCCACCGCCGGACAAACGGCGGCCGCTGGGGCAGCCGCGCCCGGGGATTGTCAAAACCGATCTATCATTCGGAACGATAACAACATGAGGGGACCCCCATGAAATTCCTGATTCCGGTGGATGGCTCCGTGCTGTCGCTGGAGGCGGTGCGCCATGTGCTGAAACTGGCACACGCCGGCCTGCAGACCGAGCTGCTGCTGGCCAATGTGCAGGAACCTGCCAGCCTCTATGAGATGGTGGTGGCACACGATCCGGACGTCATCGACGAGGTGAGCGAAGGCGCGGCCATGCACGTGCTGGCACCCGCCGTGTCGCTGGTGGAAACCGCGGGGGTGTCCTTCGAGGCGGTGGTGGCGCGGGGCGATCCGGGCCATGCCCTGATCGAGCTGATCGAACGCCACGCCTGCGACGCGGTGGTGATGGGCGCGCACGGCAAGGGCATGGTGCGCCAGGCGCTGCTGGGTTCGGTGACCATGGAGATGCTGCACGGCGCGCCGGTGCCGGTCACCCTGGTCAAGCCCAGCGAGGACACGGCGCTGGACAGCGATTTCGAAACCGAGGAATTGGCCGAGGACGGCCCCAACTGAAGGCCGCCCATCCACAACCGGACCGAAAGAACCGCGATGGAGATGCAACGCGTCGCCGTGGTCGGAGCTGGCGCCATCGGTGGCTGGCTGGCGGGCGCGCTGGCGGGTGCCGGGGCCGACGTCTCGCTGCTGGCCCGTGGGCCCACGCTCAAGGCCCTGCAGGAACATGGCCTGCGCACACGCCACGGCCAGCGTGAAACCACCCACCGGCTGAAGGCACACCACGAGGCCCGGGCCCTGGGGCCACAGGACCTGGTGGTGCTGGCCGTCAAGGCCCCGGCGCTGGCGGCGGTGGCGCCACAGGTGCGCGCCTTGCTGGGCCCCGACACGGTGGTGCTGACCGCCATGAACGGCGTGCCCTGGTGGTTTCTGCATGGCCTGAACAGCCCGCTCCGGCAACGCTCGCTGCATTCGGTGGACGCCACCGGCGGCATCGCGGCCGCCATCCCGCCTGGGCGGGTGATCGGTGGCGTGGTGCACGCCAGCTGCTCGGTCGACGCGCCGGGCGTGGTGCGCCAGCATTTCGGCAACAAGCTCATCGTCGGTGAACCCGATGGCGAGGACACGCCGCGCCTGCTGGCGCTGGCGGCGCTGCTGCGGCGCGCCGGCCTGGAGGTGGAGGTCTCGCCACGCATACAGCGCGACATCTGGTTCAAGCTCTGGGGCAACATGACCATGAACCCGATCTCGGCCCTGACCGGCGCCACCACCGACCGCATCCTGGGCGATCCGGACGTTCGTGCCCTGGTCTCGGCCGTGATGCTGGAGGCGCGCGCCATCGGTGAAAAGATCGGCCTGCCCATCGAGCAGGAGCCCGAGGACCGGCACGCGGTCACCCTCAAGCTCGGCGCCTTCAAAACCTCCATGCTGCAGGACGTGGAAGCCGGCCGTCCGGTGGAGCTGGACGCCCTGCTGGGCGCGGTGATCGAACTCGGCCAGCTCACCACCACCGCCATGCCCTTCACCCGGGCGCTGATGGGCCTGGCGCGGGTGCACGCCCAGGTACGCGGGCTGTACTGACCCACCCCCATCGCTTGCCCGCTTCGCGTGGCCGCATCCCCACCTGAAGGGGGCGACACCAGCCGTCTGGCAGAGCCAGCCCGGCGGTGTCCCCGGCTCGACCGCTTCGTGCGTCGCGGGTCGCTGCCCCCAGGGGGACCTCTCAGCCCGCCGCCAGCGCCGGGAACAGCTTCACCAAGCCGCTGGCCATCACCTCCACCGACAAGGCCGCCAGGATCAGGCCCATCAGCCGGGTCATGACGTTGATGCCGGTCTGGCCCAGCACACGCGCGATGGGCTCGGCCAGGGTGAAACACACATAGGTGGCCAGCGCGATCACCACGCCATAACCCACCAGCGCCGCGTGCTGCAAAAAGGTCTGGGCACGGTCGGCGTAGATCACCACGGTGGACATGGTGGCCGGCCCGGTGAGCAGCGGAATGGTCAGCGGCACCACGGCGATGGAGGCGCGCGACGACGCATCGTCGACCTCGCCCTGGGTGGTCTTGGCCTCGGCCGGCTGGGCGTTCAGCATGGACAGGGCCGAGGTCATCAGCAGCAGGCCGCCCCCGACCTGGAAACTGGCCAGCGAGATGCTGAAGAAGTCCAGGATCTGCAACCCCAGCAGGGCACAGGCGGCAATGACCGAGAAGGCGCTGATGGATGAAATGGTGATGGTGCGCTGGCGCTGCGCCACCGAAAACCCCTGGGTGTAATGGATGAAAAAGGGCACGATGGCCAGCGGGTTGACCAGGGCCAGCAGGGTGATGAGGGGTTTCAGGTCCATGACCAGCTTTCAGCGGCCGCCGGCCACGTCGAGGATGGCGCCGGTGGTGTAGCTGGCTTCATCGCCGAGCAGCCAGACGATGGCCGCCGCGATCTCCTGCGCGGTGCCGGGCCGCTTCATGGGGATCAGGTGCGACAGGCGCTGGGCGCGGTCGGGCTGGCCGCCGCTGGCGTGGATCTCGGTGTCAATGATGCCGGGGCGCACGGCGTTCACCCGCACGCCCTCGGTGGCCACCTCGTGGGCCAGGCCCAGGGTGAAGGTGTCGATGGCGGCCTTGCTGGCCGCGTAGTCCACGTACTGCCCGGCCGAGCCCAGCTTGGCCGCCACGCTGGAGACGTTGACGATGGCGCCGCCATGGCCGCCATGCCGGGTGCTCATGCGGCGCACCGCCTCACGGGCGCAGACCATGCTGCCGATCACGTTGGTGTTGAACATGCGCTGCCAGCGCGCCACGCTCATCTCGTCCACGCGCTGCGCCGTGTCCACCACGCCAGCGTTGTTGACCAGGGCATCGAGCCGGCCGAGCTTGGCGTCCACCTGCTCGAACAGCCGCAGCACCTGGGCCTCGTCGGCCACGTCGGCCTGCACCGCCATGGCCCGGCCACCGGCCGCGCGGATCTGGCGCACCACCTCGTCGGCCGCCAGGGAATGGGCCTGGTAGTTGACCGCCACCGCGTAGCCACGCTGCGCGGCCAGCAGGGCGGTGGCCGCGCCTATGCCTCGTCCACCGCCGGTGACCAACAGAACTCGGGACATGCACGGACCTTTCAGCAAAACGGAGGGGATTGGGCTAACCTTGCGCGTTGCCGCGGAAAGGCACCGCGGCAAATTAGACCAAATCCGGAGACAGCATGACCGACCCGGCGTCCACCGTCGACTACTTTTTTGCACCCAACAGCCCCTGGACCTACCTCGGGCACACCCGCTTCGTGCAGATGGCCCGCGCGGCCGGCGCCACGGTGCGCGTGCGCCCCATGGACCTGGGCCAGGTCTTCCCGCAGTCCGGCGGCCTGCCCCTGGCCAAGCGCGCGCCGCAACGCCAGGCCTACCGGCTGGTGGAGCTGGCGCGTTTTGCCCAATGGCTGGATGTGCCGCTGACACCGCAGCCGCGCTTTTTTCCCGTCCAGGCCAACCCGGCCGCACAGCTGATCGTGGCCGTGGATCGGCACGATGGCGGCGATGCGGCGCTCCAATTGACCGGCGCCGTGCTGGCCGCCGTGTGGGCGCAGGAACGTGACATCGCCAGCCCCGACTGCCTGGCCGAACTGCTGGCCGACGGTGGGCTGCCGGCCGAGCGGCTGGCGCAGTCGCAAGGCCCGGACGTGCTGGCCGCCTACCAGGCCCACACCCAGGCGGCCATCGACGCGCAGGTGTTTGGCGCGCCCAGCTACGTGGTCGACGGCGAGATCTTCTGGGGCCAGGACCGGCTCGATTTTCTGCAACGCAAACTAGGAGCAAAGTGACATGGGTTCTTTTGTTGATTTGAAGGCCGCCGATGGCTTCGGCTTTCCGGCCTACGTGGCCCAGCCCCAGGGCACGCCCAAGGGTGCGGTGGTGGTGCTGCAGGAGATTTTTGGCGTCAACTCGCACATCCGCTCGGTCGCCGATGGCTACGCGGCCGCCGGCTACCTGGCCGTGGCGCCGGCCACCTTCCACCGCGTGCAGCAGGGCGTGGAGCTGGGCTACACCGAAGCCGACATGAAGGCCGGCTTCGGCCTGAAGATGGCCGTGGAAGCCCTGCCCGCGCCGGGCGTGATGCAAGACATCCAGGCCGCCGTCGACCACGCCGCCCAGGCCAGCGGCAAAAAGGTCGGCGTGGTGGGCTACTGCTGGGGCGGCCTGCTGACCTGGCGCAGCGCCTGCGGCCTCAAAGGCATCAGCGCCGCCGCGCCCTACTACGGCGGCGGCATGACGGCCGAGGCCGACGCCGGCCGCCAACCGCTGTGTCCGGTGATGGCCCACTTCGGCGACCAGGACCACTGGATCCCGCTGGACACGGTGGAGGCCTTCCGCGCCCGCCAGCCCGGTGTGACCGTGCACGTCTACGGCGCCAACCACGGCTTCAACTGCGATCAGCGCGGCTCCTTCCACCAGCCATCGGCCGAGCTGGCGCGCGAGCGCACGCTGGCGTTTTTCGCCCAGCACCTGGCCTGACCACCATGCGGCGCTGGCTGGCCTCTCTCGCCCTGGGCCTGGCGCTCCCGGCCTGGGCGCAGCCCGCGCCCTACGCCGGACCGCTGTTCGACGCCCACCTGCACTACAACAGCGAAGCCTGTGTGCACCAGGCCAGCGCCGCCTGCCCCTACCCGCTGGCCGATGTGCTGGCCCGCATGCAGCGCAACGGCGTGCGTGCGGTGCTGGCCAACAGCCGCCCCAACGATGGCACCAGGGCCCTGGCCTCGGCCACTGAAGCCGCGAAGCAGGCCGACGTCACGGTGGTGCCCTTCGTGCGCCTGTACCGCGACCGCGCCGACTACGAGGGCTGGCCCACCGACGCCAGCATCGTGGACCTGGTGAACACCGAACTGGCCGCCGGCACCGCCGCCGGGCCCTACCGTGGCCTGGGCGAATTCCACCTCTACCAGAGCCCCGCCGCCAACGGCCCCACGGCCCGTCGCCTGATGCGGCTGGCCGAGGAGAAGCAGCTGGTGGTGCTGGCCCATGTGGACGACGACGCCATCGACCTGCTGATGGCCCACACCACCAGCGGCGGCCAGAAGCTGCGCCTGATCTGGGCCCACACCGGCATCGGCGGCACGCCGCCCGAGCGGGTCGACGCGCTGCTGGCGCGCTACCCCGGCCTGATGGGCGAGCTGTCCTACCGCCCCGGCCTGACCTGCGAGGCCGGCCAGCTGTGTCCGCCATGGCGCGCGCTGATGCTGAAGTACCCCGAGCGTTTCCTGATCGGCTCGGACACCTGGGTCAACGGCCGCTGGGACCAGTACGACGACCTCATGCGCGGCTACCGCACCTGGCTCGGGGGCCTGCCCGCCGACGTGGCGGCGCGCGTCGCCTGGGGCAACGGCGCCCGGTTGTTCGGCCTGCCGGCCACGCCCTGAAGTGAAACAGACCACCCCGTCGCTTGCCCGCTGCGCGTGGCCGCACCCCCCTCAAGGGGCGACACCAGCCGTCCGGCCAAGCCGGCCCGGCGGTGTCCCCCGGCTCGACCGTTTCATGCGTCGCGGGTCGCGCTCCGGCGCGATGGAAAACTGAGAACGCTTCAGGCCTTGGCCTGCCGGCCCAGGTGCGACAGCGGCAGCGCGCCGCCGGCCTTGACCTCGCCCAGCGAAAAGCTGGTCTGCAGGTCCTTCACGTTGGGCAGGTTGAGCAGGCGCTGCTGGGCAAACAGCGAGAAGCTGTCGAGGTCCTGCGCCACCACCTGCAGCTCGAAGGTGCCGGTGCCGCTGATGTAGTGGCAGGCCACCACCTCGGGCAGGGCCCGCAGCGCCTCTTCCAGCGTGCGGGTGATGTCGCCGTTGTTGCGCTCGGCGTACAGGCGCACGAAGGCCAGCACGCCCAGGCCGACTTTGCGGCGGTCGATCTCGGCGCGGTAGCCGCGGATGTAGCCCGACTCCTCCAGCGCGCGCACGCGGCGCCAGCAGGGTGCGGCCGACAGGCCCACGCGCTGGGCCAGCTCGGCGTTGGTCAGGCGGCCATCGGCCTGCAGCTCGTTGAGGATGGCGATGTCGAATTTGTCCAGGTGGTCCATGGCGGGGCGGCGGTGCGTCAGACGGTGAGCGACGAGGCGCCCGGGGTGCGGGCATCCAGGCGCTGGCGCCACCAGGTGGCGAAAGCGTCGGCGTTCATGGGCCGTGCGATCAGGAAGCCCTGCAGCCGCTCGCAGCCGTGGCTCAGCAGGAAATCGCGCTGGTCTTCGGTTTCCACCCCTTCGGCCACCACCCCCAGCCCCAGGTCGTGGGCCATGGACAGGGTGGCGCGGATGATGGCCTCGCCCTCGGGGCTGCCGGGCACGCCCGCCACGAAGGAGCGGTCGATCTTGAGCCGGCTGATGGGCAGGCGCTTGAGGTAGCCCAGGCTGGAGTAGCCGGTACCGAAATCGTCCAGCGCCAGCTGCAGGCCCAGCGCGGTGAGTTCGCCCAGGCGTTCGCGCAGTTCGGGCAGGGCCTGCATCAGCAGGCTTTCGGTGATTTCCAGTTCGATCTGCGCCGGATTGACGCCGGCATCGCTCAGCGAGGCGTTGACCTGCTCCAGGAAATGGGGCCGGTTGAACTCCAGCGCCGAGATGTTGACGGCCAGGTGCAGGCCACGCAGGCCACTGTCCTCCCAGGCGCGCAGCTGCCGGCAGGCCTCGTCCAGCACCCAGCGGCCCAGGACCTCGATCAGGCCGCTGTCCTCGGCCACGGCGATGAAGCGGTCGGGGCCGATCAGCCCCTGCTCGGGGTGGCGCCAGCGCACCAGCGCCTCGGCGCCCACCAGGCGGCCGCTGCGGGCATCGACCTGTGGCTGGTATTGCAGGAACAGCTCGCCGTTCTGCAGCGCGCGGCGCAGGCCCATCTCGATGAACATGCGCTGCGACAGGTGCTCGTTCATCTCATGGGCAAAAAAGCGCCAGCCATTGCGCCCGGCGTCCTTGGCCGCGTACATGGCGGTGTCGGCGTGGCGCAGCAGCGTTTCGATGCTGTCGCCGTCTCGCGGATAACAGGCCAGGCCCACGCTGGCCGAGGCGCTGACCTCGTGGGCATCCAGCGGGATCGGCCGCGACAAGGCGGCCATCACCTTGCGTGCCGCCACCGCGGCGCCTTCGCGGTCGCGCAGCCGGGGCAGCAGGATCACGAATTCGTCGCCCCCCAGCCGGGCCAGCACGTCGCGCCCGCGCAGGCACTCGCGCAGGCGGCTGGCCACCGTGGCCAGCAGGCGGTCGCCCTGGCTGTGGCCCAGGCTGTCGTTGACGTGCTTGAAGCGGTCGAGGTCGATGAACATCACGCCGAACTGGTCGCCGTTCTGCTGCGCCACCTCCAGCGTGGCCTGGGCCTGGTCCATCCAGTGTTTGCGGTTGGCCAGGCCGGTCAGCGGATCGAAGTGGGCCAGCTGCACCAGTTGGGCGTTGCTGCCGGCCAGCTCGGCGGTGCGCTGGTCGACCAGCAGTTGGGTCTGCCGGCCCTGCCCGGTGATGACCACCAGGAACACCCCCAGCATGCCCACCGCCGCCAGGCCCAGCGCCACCGTGGCCCAGGCGGTCCAGCTGCGCCGGGTGGCGCGGTAGGCCGGTCCCTCGCTCAGGCGCAGCTCCCAGAAACGGTCGGCAAAACGCACCGGCAACTGCAGCGACAGCGCCCGGGCCGCCGGTTCGGCGGACTCGCAGCCGTCGGCGCCGACCAGCCGCTGGTTGCCTTCGCGGCCCTGCGGGTCGATCAGGCAGACCAGCAGGCGCGATGGCGCCATCGAGGCACCCAGCGCGGCGGCGAGCACGTCGTCCATGCGGAAGACGGCCGAGACCACGCCCTTGAGCGGACCATAGGGCGTGCCGTCGGCCTGCCGTTCGAACACCGCCTGGTACATCACCACGCCGCGCTGCTGCTGGTTTTCCTGCACCAGCCGTATGCCCTGGGTGACCTCGGGCCGGCCCGAGATCTGGGTCGCCATCACCGCCTCGGAGGTCGCCGGCAGAACCAGCACGTCGAGCCCGAGCACGCTGCGGTTGCTCTCCAGCGGCTCCACCAGCGTGATGGGCAGGTGGTAGGTGGCCGGCAGGGCCGCGAAGGTGCGGCCCTGGGTGTCGCGCCCCAGGATGCGGAAGTCGCGCAGGCCGTCGTCGCGCCGCGCGCGCTCGAAGCTGTCGCGTTCGGCCGCGGCGACCAGCGGGCTCCAGCCAAAGTTCTGGGTGCCGCTGTAGCGGCGCAGCCAGGGCGTGACGGCTTCACGGAAATCGGCCTGGCGGCTCAGTGTGCTGAACTCCAGCAGCTTGGCGACCGACAACACGCTGTCGGACTGGGCGTCCAGGCGGCGCTGCAGCAGGCGTGCCAGTTCGCGGGCCTCGGTTTCGAAGCCGGCCGCCAGGTTGCGCTCCTCGCTCTCGCGCACCTGATGAAAGGTGGCGCCGGCCAGCCCCATGGCCACCACCAGGGGCATGGCCACGGTGGTGCCGCGCTTGCGCCAGGCCTCGCGCGGGCGCCCCAGCCACACCAGCAGCAGCGGCGCGGTCAGGGCCACGCCCAGCGCGTCACCCAGCCACCAGGTCCACCAGCTGAACAAGGCCTCGGGCACGGGGATGGCGCCCATGTGCACCAGCGCCGGCACCGACAGGCTGGCATTGAGCAGGCAGGCCAGTGGCCCGCCCAGCGCCAGGAAGGCCAGCACCCGGCCAGGGGCATCCAGCGGGTTGGGGTAACCCACCCAGCGCCGCACCAGCCAGGCGCCGGCCGCGGCCTGCAAGGCCGCCGCCGCCGGCGTGACCAGCAGGTTCAGGCCCAGCAGGGGCACCTGGGCGTGCAGGTTGGTCACGGCGTTCAACGTCAGCGAACCCAAGGCCACGCCCAGCCAGGCCGGGGCGCCCCAGGTGAGGGCCGCCACCAGGCCCAGGCCGGCCGGCACGAAGACCAGCGACACGTAATCGGGCGGGATGGCCACGCGCAGGGACACCCAACCCGTGAGGGCATAGGCCAGGGCCAGGGCCAGCGGCAACAAGACGGCGCGCCAGGCGCGGGACAGGGAAGCGATCAAGGAACGGACCAATGAGGAGGCAGCCCCCCGAAACAGAGGGGTCGGGAACGGCAAAGCCCGCCATTTTGAAGAATCCATCCAAATTGTCAAACTATTGGAAAGATTCTTTGCCAGAGCCCGTTTTCAGGGGCACGAAACGCAAAGACATATCACCCCCTCAGGCATACACTTTGCCCACACCCGCCCCCGGCCCCACCCGTGCCGCGGGCGCCCCCACGCCGGCCCACAACGCGGGCGCCAACCCAGGAGACACCACTTTGAACGCCCCCCTGCCCGAACACATCCGCAAAGCCCTGGACACCGTCACACTGGACGACAAATACAGCCTGGACCACGGCCGCGCCTTCATGAGCGGGGTGCAGGCCCTGGTCAAGCTGCCCATGCTGCAGCGCCAGCGCGACGCCCTGGTGGGCAAGAACACGGCCGGCTTCATCAGCGGCTACCGGGGCTCGCCGCTGGGCGGCTACGACCAGGCGCTGCAAAAGGCCGCGCCCTTCCTCAAGCAGCAGAACATCGTGTTCCAGCCCGGCGTCAACGAAGAGCTGGCCGCGACCGCGCTGTGGGGCACGCAGCAGCTGGGTTTCGCCCCCCCGGGCAGCAACAAGTTCGACGGCGTCTTCGGCATCTGGTACGGCAAGGGCCCGGGCGTGGACCGCTGCAGCGACGTCTTCAAGCACGCCAACATGGCCGGCACCACCCCCTGGGGCGGCGTGATCGCGGTGGCCGGCGACGACCACATCTCCAAGAGCAGCACCGCCGCCCACCAGAGCGACCACATCTTCAAGGCCTGCGGCCTGCCGGTGTTCTTCCCGGCCTCGGTGCAGGAGATCCTGGACCTCGGGCTTCACGCCTTCGCCATGAGCCGCTTTTCGGGCGTGTGGGCCGGCATGAAGACCATCCAGGAGATCGTCGAGTCCAGCGCCACGGCCATGATCGACCCCGAGCGGGTGCAGATCGTGACGCCCGACTTCGTGATGCCCCCGGGCGGCGTGCACATCCGCTGGCCCGACCACGCGCTGGAGCAGGAAGCCCGCCTGTTCGACTACAAGTGGTACGCGGCCCTGGCCTACATCCGCGCCAACCGGCTCAACCACAACGTGATCGAGGGCCCGAACGACCGGCTGGGCATCATCGCCAGCGGCAAGGCCTACAGCGACACCCGCCAGGCCCTGCTGGACCTGGGCCTGGACGACGCCGCCTGCCGCCAGCTGGGCATCCGCCTGCACAAGGTGGCCGTGGTGTGGCCGCTGGAGGCGCAGACCACGCGCGAGTTCGCCACCGGCCTGCGCGAGATCCTGGTGGTGGAGGAAAAACGCCAGGTCATCGAATACCAGCTCAAGGAAGAGCTGTACAACTGGCGCGGCGACGTGCGCCCCAACGTGCTGGGCAAGTTCGACGAGGTCGAGGGCGACTTCTCGGGCGGCGAATGGAGCGTGCCCAACCCCAGCGCCCACACCCTGCTGCGCGCCAACGCCGATCTGACGCCGGCCATCATCGCGCGGGCCATCGCCAAGCGCCTGAAGAAGCTGGGCGTGGACAGCGACATGGCCGCGCGCATCGATGCCCAGCTGACCATCCTGGACGCCAAGGAAAACGCCATGAAGGCGGTGCCAGTGCTCAGCAGCGCCGAGCGCCAGCCGTGGTTCTGCTCGGGCTGTCCACACAACACCAGCACCCGCGTGCCCGAAGGCTCGCGCGCCATGGCCGGCATCGGTTGCCACTTCATGACCATCTGGATGGACCGCGCCACCGTGGGCTTCACCCAGATGGGCGGCGAGGGCGTGCCCTGGGTCGGCCAGCAACCCTTCAGCAACGACCAGCACATGTTCGCCAACCTGGGCGACGGCACCTACTTCCACAGCGGCCTGCTGGCGGTGCGCCAGAGCATCGCCGCCGGCGTGAACATCACCTACAAGATCCTCTACAACGACGCGGTGGCCATGACCGGCGGCCAGCAGGTGGGCGAGCGCCCCGAAGGCCACAGCGTGGTGCAGATCGCGCAGAGCATGCGGGCCGAGGGCGCGGCCAAGATCACCATCGTCACCGACGAACCCGAGAAGTACGCCCACATCAGCGGCATCCCCGCCGGCATCGCCATCCAGCACCGCGACACGCTGGACGCCGTGCAGCGCGAGTTCCGCGAGATCAAGGGCACCACGGTCATCATCTACGACCAGACCTGCGCCACCGAGAAGCGCCGCCGCCGCAAGCGCGGCACCCTGGTCGACCCGGCCAAGCGGGTGGTCATCAACGAGCTGGTGTGCGAGGGCTGCGGCGACTGTGGCGTGCAATCCAACTGCCTGAGCGTGGAACCGCTGGAAACCGAGTTTGGGCGCAAGCGCACCATCAACCAGAGCACCTGCAACAAGGACTACTCCTGCACCAAGGGTTTCTGCCCCAGCTTCGTCACCGTGGAAGGTGGCACCTTCAAGAAGAAGGCCAAGGGCAAGTCGGTCTCGCCCTTCGAGCTGGGCGCCCTGCCCGAGCCGGTGCTGCCGCCCACCGAACACGCCTGGGGCATCGTGGTGGCCGGTGTCGGTGGCACCGGCGTCATCACCATCGGCCAGTTGCTGGGCATGGCCGCGCACATGGAAGGCAAGGGCATCGTCACCCAGGACGCGGCCGGGCTGGCGCAAAAGGGCGGTGCCACCTGGAGCCACGTGCTGATCGCCGACCGCCAGGAAGACATCCGCACCACCCGCGTCAGCATGGCCGGCGGCGACCTCATCATCGGCTGCGACCCCATCGTGGCGGCCAACAAGGAAACCACGCTGCGCATCCGCGCCGGGCGCACCCACGTGGCGCTCAACACCCACAGCACGCCGACGGCAGCCTTCGTCACCAACGGCAACTGGACCAACCCGGCCGAGCAGTGCGTGGCCAACGTGGCGCAGGCCGTGGGCGAGCCCGCGAACCTGGGCCTGTTCGACGCCGACGCCGTGGCCGCCAAGCTCATGGGCGACACCATCTTCGTCAACCCCATGATCCTGGGCTACGCCTGGCAAAAGGGCTGGGTGCCGCTGGAGCGCGCCTCGCTGCTGCGCGCCATCGAGCTCAACGCCGTGGCGGTGGACGCCAACAAGGCCGCCTTCGAATGGGGCCGCCAGGCCGCCCACGACTGGGCCCGGGTGCAGGCCCTGCTGACGCCGGCCCAGGTGATCGAGCTGAAAAAACGCGAAACGCTGGAGAGCATCGTCGCTCGGCGCGCCGAGTTCCTGACCGGCTACCAGAACGCCGCCTACGCCCAGACCTACCGCGACTTCGTGGCGCGCGTCCAGCAGGCAGAAAGTGCCCTCGGCAAGACCAGCCTGACCGAGGCCGTGGCCCGCTACCTGTTCAAGCTCATGGCCTACAAGGACGAGTACGAAGTGGCGCGCCTGCACACCGACCCGGCCTTCCACGAGCGCATCGCACAGATGTTCGAGGGCGACTACACGCTCAAGTACCACCTGGCGCCGCCCCTGCTGGCCAAGAAGAACGACAAGGGCGAACTGCAGAAGCAGACCTTCGGCCCGGCCATGCTGACGGCCTTCCGGCTGCTGGCCAGGCTCAAGGGCCTGCGCGGCGGCGCGCTGGACCTGTTCGGCAGGACCGAGGAACGCCGCATGGAGCGCCAGCTGATCGCCGACTACCGCGCCAGCATCGAGGAAGTGCTGCGCGGCCTGAACGCCGGCAACCACGCGCTGGCGCTGGACATCGCCCGCCTGCCCGAGGCCATCAAGGGTTTTGGCCACGTCAAGGAGCGCAACCTGCGGGCCGCCCGCGGGCGCTGGGATGGCCTGATGGCGCAGTGGCGCGACCCGGCCGCCGCGCGGCAGGCCGCCTGACCGGGCGCAAAGGGCCACGCCGACTGAGGCTTTGACCGGGTGCCGGGGGCGCCCGAATACAATTCCCGGTTGGCCTGACGTGCCCCGCCGCTGGCCGGCGGGCGCTTCTTTCCCCTTGTTCCCTCGTCTACCTGCTGGAGACCCCCGTGTTCATTTCTTCCGCTTACGCCCAAGCCGCCGCCGGTGGCGACACCCAATCCACCCTGCTGGGCATGCTGCCCCTGGTGCTGATGTTCGTGGTGCTGTACTTCGTCATGATCCGCCCGCAGATGAAGAAGCAGAAAGAGCACAAGTCCATGGTGGACGCGCTGGCCAAGGGCGACGAGATCGTGACCGCCGGCGGCATGCTCGGCAAGGTCGCCAAGATCGGCGACCTCTACATCGGCGTGGAACTCGCCAGCGGCGTGGAAGTCCAGATGCAGCGCAGCGCCGTGGCGCAGGTGCTGCCCAAGGGCACCGTGAAGTTTTGGGGGGGGGGGGGGGGGGGGGGGGGGGGGGGGGGGGGGGGGGGGGGGGGGGGGGGGGGGGGGGGGG
>NZ_JASATI010000031.1:0-7500 GCF_038440225.1 Hydrogenophaga sp. OTU3427
GAACAATGGCAACACGGCGGTGACCGCGCTCAGGCCCGGGCAGTCGCTGACCGACAGCTACACCTACACGCTGACCGACGCCGATGGCGACACCAGCACGGCCACGCTGACGGTGAGCATCAGCGGCGCCAACGACGCGCCGTTGGCATTGGCTTCTGCGGTGACTGGCACAGAGGACACCAACTACGTGTTCAAGCTGTCGGACTTTGCTTTCAGCGATCCGGACTCGGGCGACACGCTGCAGTCGGTCCGCATTGACAATCTGCCGGTGGCGGGTGCGCTACACCTCAATGGTGTGCTGGTGACGTCGGGTGCCGTCATCACAGCGGCCAACATCACGTCGGGTCAGCTGGTCTTTGTGCCTTTGCTCAACGAGTCGGGCGCCGACGTCTTTGGTGGCACCGCGACGGGGAACAAGCAGAGCAACTACGCGCAGTTCAACTTCAGCGTCAACGACGGAACTGCGTGGAGTGCCGCGCCGGCCGTGATGACGGTGGACATCACGCCAGTGGCCGATGCGCCCACCCTGACGTTGGCACCACGGACGTTTGTACGCCGTGCAGATTTCCAGGACGCAGATCTCAGCAGCGGCTGGAGCCATTCGGCGAATCAGATTGGAGAAGGGGCCGATGAGGGGACGTGGCTCACAGCCAACGGAAACGCCGAGATCTACGCTGAGTTCGAATACCTGGTCAACAGCAGCAGCAACCGGGTGATTGAACTGGAGACTTATACCAGTGCGACCACGCCCAATCTGTACACCGACGTCAGCACCCGCGCGGGGGAGGTGTACCACCTGTCTTTCGATTTTGCCGAGCGCCTGGACAACCGCCAGAATGGCGATCCGTGGTTGACCGCTTACGAGGACTCGCAGATTGATGTGTACTGGGGCGGTGTGAAGGTGGCGACCCTGAACAACGACCAGGGGACCTGGAGTCACGTGGAGCTGGACCTGCTGGCGCCGGCCACGGGCACCACGCGGCTGGAGTTCCGTGCCACCTTGCCCGGCGACAGTGCGGGGGGCATTCTGGACAACATCGATCTCGAATTGACATCGAGCACGGGTGTGATCAACACTGCCACGCCGCTGGCTGGTCCCACCGCCACCTTGGTGGACATCGACGGCTCCGAGACCTTGACCGCGTTGCAGCTCACGGGCATTCCGGTGGGGGCCACCATCCGCGACGGTAGCGGCCATGTGTTCAGCGCTACGGCGGGCAACACCGCGCTCAACCTGCTGACCGGTGGCTGGGTGACCAGCACTCTCACGGTGCAGGCGCCCACCGGCTTCACCGGCACGGTGAACATGAACTACGTGGCCACCTCCACCGAGACGTCCACCGGCCAAAGTGCGTCCACAAGCACGGCGGTGTCGGTCAGCTTCGTGCCTACGCTCAACGCGGCGCCGGATGCGGTCAACGACTCGGTCAATTTCACGGCCCAGGCGGTCGTCAACGGGAATGTGCTCACCAACGACACGGACGCCAACGGCGACCCCTTGACAGTGACCGCGTACACCATTGGTGGCACCACCCACCAGACCTTTGAAGTGGTCAGGGTGTCCGGCACCAACAGTGGCAATGAGAGCACCTTCACCCTGTTGTCGGATGGCAGTTATATATTGAATGCTGGGAGCAGTTGGTCTGGCCCGGTGACCGTGACCTACACCGTGGCTGACCAACAGGGTGGCTACGACACGGCCACATTGACTTTGTCCGGGACGAGGGCGGCGCCGACCGTCAACACGGTTCCGGGTGCTACCAGCGGCGCGGACACACTCACGGGTCTCCCTGGCAGCGACTCGATTTCAGGTCTGGCTGGCAACGACACGCTCAACGGGGCTGGTGGAACCGATACCTTGACTGGGGGTACGGGTGCTGACAGCCTAACGGGTGGTGCGGGTGCCGACACCTTCGTGTGGGGTTCCGGTCACGGCGGCACGTTGGGCAGTCCGGTCGTTGACACCATCATCGACTTCAACAACAGTGGCGCCTACTTCGCCGGTGGTGCCACGGTGGACCGCCTGGACCTGTCGGGTTTGTTGTCTGGCGAAACCAACAACAACATCGGCAATTACCTCAACGTGACCGTGAGCGGTGGCAACACGGTCATTCGGATCAGCAGCAGCGGTGGTTTTGCGGGCGAGTCGGGCTACACGCTCAGCCAGCACGACCAAACCGTCGTGTTGAATGGTTTGGACGCCAGCGACTGGAACAACACCACCGACAGCAGTGACATCATTGCGCAGATGCTGGCCAGGGGGCAGCTGGTGATCGGCTGACGCTTGCCAGCCCGGCGATCGGGCGCAGGGGCCATCCGGGCGCATGCCCGGGTGGCCCCTGCGTCTTTGTTGTGGAGGTTTTGCTGGCCTCCGCGTCACCTGGAAACGCGTCAAAATCCCCTTATGAATGCATTGTTGTGTGGAGCCGCGCGGGGCGACCCGACACGGACACGGCCGTGAAGGGCGTTGACGCCGACACCGACTTCGCTGGGCGCACGCGCCGTGTGGCGACCGACAGCGTGGACCTGTCGGTGGCGGGACTGGTGCGCCACGCCAGCCAGCCCTTGACCGAGCAGTTGGCTGCCCGGTTCGCGGAGCGCATCCGCGCCCGCCTGCTCGTGCCGGGTACCCGGCTGCCGTCAGTGCGCGAATGTGCGCGCCAACAGGGCGTGAGCCCGTACACGGTGGTGGCGGCTTACGATCAGCTGCTGGCACAGGGCTTGGTGGAGGCACGCAAGCAGCGCGGTTTTTTTGTGCGGGACCCGGCGGTCCGTCAGGCGGCTGCACATGCTCTGCCCCATGCCGTGCCCGCCGCCCGCACCGTGACGCCGCACCAACCGCTGCCCAGCGGGTCGGTGATCAATGCCACGGCGCTGATCCGGGGCATGTTCCATCCCGCGTCGGACAAGCCGCAGCCGGGGGCGGGTGCGTTTCCGCCGGATTGGCTGGAAAACACATTCCTGGCGGCGGCGGTGCGCAAGGCGACCAGCGGCCAGCAGTTGCTGGACGCGTCCTACCGCTATGGCGAACCCCTGGGTGACGGCGCCTTGCGCCGGGTGTTGGCCCAGAAACTGTGTGGCTTGCACCTGCCGGTGACGGCCGATCAGATCATCACCACCGTGGGCGCCACCCAGGCGCTGGACATCGTCAGCCGCACCTTGTTGAAGGCGGGTGACCCGGTGATGGTGGAGGAGCCCGGCTGGTCGGTCGAGTTCGCCCGCCTCGATGCGCTGGGGGTGCGCATCCTGCCCGTGCCGCGCCGAGCGGACGGCACCGATCTGGACGTGATGGCCCGCTATTGCGAGGCGCATGCGCCCAAGCTGTTCGTGAGCGTCAGCGTGTTCCACAACCCCACGGGTTTTTGCCTGGCGCCGGCCAGCGCGCACCGCCTGCTGCAGCTCGCGCAGCGCCACGGCTTCTACGTTGTGGAGGACGACACCTATGGCCACATCGCGCCGGAGCATGCCACGCGGCTCAGTGTGCTCGATGGCCTGCAGCGCAGCATCTATGTGAGCGGTTTTGCCAAGATCCTGGCGCCCAACTGGCGGGTGGGTTACCTCGCGGCGCCGCAGCACCTGGTGGAGGGTCTGCTCGACACCAAGCTGCTGAGCACGCTGACCACCCCCTCGCTGCTGGAGCGGGCCCTGGCCATCTGCATCGAACAAGGCCAGCTGCGCCGGCACGCCGAGCGCATCCGCGCGCGGCTTGATGCCGCCCGGGCGCGCAGCGTGCGCCTGGCGCAGTCGGCGGACTGCCGTTTTGTCACCGAGCCGGCCGGCCTGTTCGGCTGGCTGGACGTGGGCGTGGACACCGAGGTGCTGGCCCAGCGCATGCTGGACCGGGGGTACCTGCTGGCGCCCGGTGCCTTGTTCCACGCCACCCGCCAGCCCTCCACGCTGATGCGCATCAACTTCGCGACCACGCAGGACGCGACGTTCTGGCGCGATTTCAGCGAGGTGCGCGAAGCCATGACCACCGGCCGCAGCGCGCTCTGAGCGGCGGCGGTAGGCCGCCCGGCTCAGTTGCCTGTGAGGGCTTCCATGCGCTCCAGCGCCGCCAGCATTTCGTCGTCAATGACCGCGTGCCGGGCCGCCAGCTCGGCGGCGCGCGGCGGGTCGCTGGCGTACAGGCGGCCGTCGGCCAGTTGGGCATCGATGGTTTTCTGCTCGCTCTCCAACGCCGCCAGGCGCTCGGGCAGGGCGTCCAGCTCGCGCTGTTCCTTGTAGCTGAGCTTGCGTTTGCCGCCGGCCGGGCTGGGGGCGGGGGCCTGGGCCGGTGGAGCGGCTGCTGCGGGGGCGGACGCAGGCGCCGGTGTGGCCTTGGCCGTCGCCTGGGCCGCGATGTCGGCCGCGCGGGTGGACTGGGTGATCCAGTCCTGCACATCGCCTTCGTACTCGCGCCACTGGCCCTGGCCCTCGAAGACGATGGTGCTGGTGACCACGTTGTCCAGGAAGCGGCGGTCGTGGCTGACCAGGAACACCGTGCCCGGGAAGTCAGCCAAGAGGTCTTCCAGCAGCTCGATGGTGTCGATGTCGAGGTCGTTGGTGGGTTCGTCCAGCACCAGCACGTTGGCCGGCCGCGCAAACAGGCGCGCCAGCAGCAGGCGGTTGCGCTCACCGCCCGACAGGGTGCGCACCGGCGCGTTGGCGCGCGCGGGCGAGAACAGGAAGTCGCTCAGGTAGCTCTTGACGTGGGTGCGGCGGTTGCCGATCTCGATCCACTCGCTGCCCGGGCTGATGAAGTCTTCCAGCGTGGCGTCCAGGTCCACCTGGTCGCGCATCTGGTCGAAATAGGCCACGTCAAGCTGGCTGCCCTGGCGCACACTGCCGCTGTCGGGGGCCAGCTGGCCCAGGATCATCTTGAGCAAAGTAGTCTTGCCGGCCCCGTTGGGGCCCATGAGGCCGACCTTGTCGCCGCGCAGGATGGTGCAGCTGAAGTCCTTGACCACCGTTTTGGTTTGCGGTCCAGAGCCAAAGTGTTTGCTCACTTTTTCCAGCTCGGCCACGATCTTGCCGCCGGCATTGGCGCTGGCCACTTCCAGGCGCACGCGGCCCACGGCGTCGCGCCGCTGGGCGCGCTGCTCGCGCAGCTTTTCCAGGCGGGTGATGCGGCCCTGGGCGCGGGTGCGGCGCGCTTCCACGCCCTTGCGAATCCACACTTCTTCCTGGGCCAGCAGCTTGTCGGCGCGGGCGTTGATCACCGCCTCCTGCTGCAGCTGCACCTCTTTTTGCGTCTGGTATTGGGCAAAGTTGCCGGGGTAGCTCAGCAGGCGACCGCGGTCGAGTTCGACCATGCGGGTGGCCACGCGGTCCAGAAAGGCGCGGTCGTGGCTGATGGTGACCACGCTGCCGGCAAAGTCCAGCAGCAGGTCTTCCAGCCAGGTGATGCTGTCCAGGTCGAGGTGGTTGGTGGGCTCGTCGAGCAACAGCACATCGGGGCGGCTCACCAGGGCCTGGGCCAGGGCGACGCGTTTCTTGTTGCCGCCGGACAGGGTGCCCACGGTGGTGGCGCCGTCCAGGTGCAGGCGGTGCAGGGTTTCGTCCACCCGTTGCTCCCAGTTCCAGGCGTCCAGGGCCTCGATGCGGCTTTGCAGCGCGTCCAGGTCGTGGCCCTCGCCGCCGCTGAGGTAGAGCTCGCGCGCCTCGATGGCGTCTTTCAGGCCGGTGCTGGCAGCGTCGAACACGGTGGCCTCCAGGTCCAGCAGCGGTTCCTGGGGCACGTAGGCGATGCGCAGGCCGTTTTGCACCTGCACCGTGCCGTCGTCGGGCTTGTCCAGCCCCGCCAGGATCTTGAGCAGCGAGGATTTGCCGGTGCCGTTGCGCCCGATCAGGCCGACGCGCTCCTGGGTTTCGAGCGAAAAATCGGTGTGGTCGAGCAGCGGCACGTGGCCGTAGGCCAGGTGGGCCTGGGTGAGGGTGATCAATGCCATAAGTGGGCGGGATTATCCCCGCCCTCTATATAGTGGGCGGTTTCGGCGTGACGGAGGGTGGCGATGAAGCTGGTGGTGAACGGACAAGCCCATGAAGTGGAGGTGGATGCCCGCATGCCCCTGCTGTGGGTGCTGCGCGACGTGCTCAATCTGACCGGCACCAAATACGGCTGTGGCGTGGCCGCCTGCGGTGCCTGCACGGTGCGGGTGGCGGGCGAGGCCGTGCGCTCGTGTGTGACGCCCGTGGCCACCGTGGCCGGCAAGCCGGTCTCGACCATCGAGGGCCTGGCGGCAGGTGGCCGGCTGCATCGCCTGCAGCAGGCCTGGATAGACGAACAGGTGCCGCAGTGTGGGTATTGCCAGTCGGGCATGTTGATGGCGGCGGCGGCCTTGCTGGAACGCAAGCCGCGGCCCACCGATGCCGACATCGACGCCGCCATGACCAACCTCTGCCGCTGTGGCACCTACCAACGGGTGCGGCGGGCCATCCACCGCGCCGCCGGGAGCGCCGCATGAGTGGCCGCATCCATCCCCTCAAAAACCCCCAGGGTGGGCGGGTGTCGCGCCGGGCCCTGCTGCTGGGCGGCGCCGGTGCGGCCGGCCTGCTGCTGGTGGGCTGGGGTGTGATGCCGCCGCGCTCGCGCCAGGGCAAGCCCGATCTGTGGGCGCTGCAGGCTGGGGATGTGGCGCTCAACGGCTGGATCAAGATCGCCGCCGACGGCACGGTGGTGCTGGCCATGCCCCGCAGCGAAATGGGGCAGGGCATACACACGGCGCTGGCCATGCTGGTGGCCGAGGAACTGGACCTGCCGCTGGCGCGCGTGCGGCTGGAGCAGGCCGGCGCCGACAAGATCTATGGGAACGTCGCCATGTTGGTGGCCAGCCTGCCCTTCCATCCGCTGGAGTCAGAGGGGGACAACGCCCCCTTCTCGGTCAAGGCGGCGCAGTGGCTGGTGACCAAGGTGGCGCGTGAGCTGGGCATCAACGCGACGGGGGGGTCATCCAGCGTGGCCGACGCCTGGGAGCCGGTTCGCGCCGCCGCGGCCACCGCGCGGGCGGCGTTGCTGGGGGCGGCGGCCTCGCAATGGAAGCTGCCGGTGGCCGAACTGGAGATCGTCAACGGGGTGGTGAGCCACCCTTCCGGGGCGCAGGCGCATTTCGGCGAGCTGAGCAAAGCCGCCGCCGGCACCCCGCCCGGGGTGGTCACGCTCAAGGCGCACAAGGACTTCAAGCTGTTGGGGCATGCGGCCCCGCGACTGGACATACCGGCCAAGGTGGACGGCACCGCCGTGTTTGGCCTGGACGTGCGGCTGCCCCGCATGCTGTACGCGGCCGTGCGCATGTGCCCCATGTTGGGTGGGGCGCCCGGGGCGGTGGACGCGGACGCCGCGCTGGCCATGCCAGGTGTGGAGCGCGTGGTGCTGCTGCCCGCTTACGCGGGTGGCACGGCGGGTGTTGCCGTGGTGGCGGCCAGTTATTGGCTAGCCAGCGAGGCGGCTCGGGCGGTGCAGGTGGACTGGCGCCCCAGGCCGGCCGGCAACCCGGACACCGACCAGATAGAGGCGGCCCT
>NZ_JASATI010000031.1:12500-15000 GCF_038440225.1 Hydrogenophaga sp. OTU3427
CCGAAGCTGCGGATTCACAGTTTACTGTGAGTGGTAGGAGAGCGTTCTGTAAGCCTGTGAAGGTGTCTTGTAAAGGATGCTGGAGGTATCAGAAGTGCGAATGCTGACATGAGTAGCGTTAAAGCGGGTGAAAAGCCCGCTCGCCGTAAGCGCAAGGTTTCCTACGCAACGTTCATCGGCGTAGGGTGAGTCGGCCCCTAAGGCGAGGCAGAGATGCGTAGCTGATGGGAAACAGGTCAATATTCCTGTACCGATTGTTAGTGCGATGTGGGGACGGATCTTAATAGGTTATCCGGCGGTTGGAAGTGCCGGTTTAGACAGAAGTAGGCGTGCGTTAGGCAAATCCGGCGCACATATACCGAGGCTGTCGATCGAGAGAGCTTGCTCTTGAAGTAACTGAACGAGGTCCCAGGAAAAGCCACTAAGCTTCAGCTAACAACGACCGTACCGCAAACCGACACTGGTGCGCGAGATGAGTATTCTAAGGCGCTTGAGAGAACTCAGGAGAAGGAACTCGGCAAATTGACACCGTAACTTCGGAAGAAGGTGTGCCCTAGTAGTGTGATGAGAACATCTGAGCACGAATGGGTTGCAAAAAATAGGTGGCTGCGACTGTTTATTAAAAACACAGCACTCTGCAAACACGAAAGTGGACGTATAGGGTGTGACGCCTGCCCGGTGCTGGAAGATTAATTGATGGGGTGCAAGCTCTTGATCGAAGTCCCAGTAAACGGCGGCCGTAACTATAACGGTCCTAAGGTAGCGAAATTCCTTGTCGGGTAAGTTCCGACCTGCACGAATGGCGTAACGATGGCCACACTGTCTCCTCCTGAGACTCAGCGAAGTTGAAATGTTTGTGATGATGCAATCTCCCCGCGGAAAGACGGAAAGACCCCATGAACCTTTACTGTAGCTTTGTATTGGACTTTGAACAGATCTGTGTAGGATAGGTGGGAGGCTTTGAAGTGTGGTCGCTAGATCACATGGAGCCAACGTTGAAATACCACCCTGGTGTGTTTGAGGTTCTAACCTAGGTCCATTATCTGGATCGGGGACCGTGCATGGTAGGCAGTTTGACTGGGGCGGTCTCCTCCCAAAGCGTAACGGAGGAGTTCGAAGGTACGCTAGTTACGGTCGGACATCGTGACGATAGTGCAATGGCATAAGCGTGCTTAACTGCGAGACTGACAAGTCGAGCAGATGCGAAAGCAGGACATAGTGATCCGGTGGTTCTGTATGGAAGGGCCATCGCTCAACGGATAAAAGGTACTCTGGGGATAACAGGCTGATACCGCCCAAGAGTTCATATCGACGGCGGTGTTTGGCACCTCGATGTCGGCTCATCTCATCCTGGGGCTGTAGCCGGTCCCAAGGGTATGGCTGTTCGCCATTTAAAGAGGTACGTGAGCTGGGTTTAAAACGTCGTGAGACAGTTTGGTCCCTATCTTCCGTGGGCGCTGCAGATTTGAGGAAGCCTGCTCCTAGTACGAGAGGACCGGAGTGGACGCACCTCTGGTGTACCGGTTGTCACGCCAGTGGCATTGCCGGGTAGCTAAGTGCGGAAGAGATAACCGCTGAAAGCATCTAAGCGGGAAACTCGTTCCAAGATGAGATCTGCCGGGGCCTTGAGCCCCCTAAAGAGTCGTTCAAGACCAGGACGTTGATAGGCTGGGTGTGGAAGCGCAGTAATGCGTTAAGCTAACCAGTACTAATTGCTCGTGCGGCTTGACCCTATAACTTTGATCGAAAATCGATCAAGGGTGAGTGTCTGAATACAGTGAGATACAACTGTTCTTATGCACGCATTCAAGTGAATAGACGTAGCGCAATCGAAAAAAGCTGATAAGACTCTATGAATTCGCTTTGTTGAACCTGGTGTTCAGCAAGGCAACCCGTTATGCCTGACGACCATAGCAAGTTGGTACCACTCCTTCCCATCCCGAACAGGACAGTGAAACGACTTAGCGCCGATGATAGTGCGGATTCCCGTGTGAAAGTAGGTCATCGTCAGGCTCTTATAAGACCGAACGCCCGTTGCCAGCGCTGTGCTGGCGACGGGCGTTTCGCTCTCTGGCAGAGGGGGTCGAATGAGAAGGGTGGGACAGGTTGAAGACCGGTTTCTTGTGAGTCGTCAAAAAATATTTTGACGACTGACCAAAAACTGTGTCATAATACGAGGCTCTGCTGATCGCGGCAGACAGTAAAAAGAAAGAGATGCAAGACGGTGCTGAGAAGCGGGTCTGGTGTCTTGATCGAGTGGTTCATTAACAAACTACAGCCGATAAGCGTGGGCGTTTGAAGGCGACGAGTTGCCTGCAGACTCTGGGTGTTAAGCCTGGAGTCAACAAACGCTCATGGAATAGTAAGAGATAGGTATCGCAGAAATGTGATGATCTTCTCAATTCCGTTTTATGAGTGGTCTGGCCTGGTGACAGGTTGGGCAAAAAATTCAAGATCGAACTAAAGAGTTTGATCCTGGCTCAGATTGAACGCTGGCGGC
>NZ_JASATI010000031.1:17500-20000 GCF_038440225.1 Hydrogenophaga sp. OTU3427
TCCTGTCTGAATATGGGGGGACCATCCTCCAAGGCTAAATACTCATCATCGACCGATAGTGAACAAGTACCGTGAGGGAAAGGCGAAAAGAACCCCGGGAGGGGAGTGAAATAGATCCTGAAACCGCATGCTTACAAAAAGTCGGAGCCTCGAAAGGGGTGACGGCGTACCTTTTGTATAATGGGTCAGCGACTTACATTCAGTGGCAAGCTTAACCGAATAGGGAAGGCGTAGGGAAACCGAGTCCGAATAGGGCGATTCAGTCGCTGGGTGTAGACCCGAAACCAAGTGATCTATCCATGGCCAGGATGAAGGTGCCGTAACAGGTACTGGAGGTCCGAACCGACTAGTGTTGCAAAACTAGCGGATGAGCTGTGGATAGGGGTGAAAGGCTAAACAAACTTGGAAATAGCTGGTTCTCTCCGAAAACTATTTAGGTAGTGCCTCAAGTATTACCTGCGGGGGTAGAGCACTGTTTTGGCTAGGGGGTCATGGCGACTTACCAAACCAAGGCAAACTCCGAATACCGCAGAGTACAGCTTGGGAGACAGAGCACCGGGTGCTAACGTCCGGACTCAAGAGGGAAACAACCCAGACCGCCAGCTAAGGTCCCTAAAATTGGCTAAGTGGGAAACGAAGTGGGAAGGCTAAAACAGTCAGGATGTTGGCTTAGAAGCAGCCATCATTTAAAGAAAGCGTAATAGCTCACTGATCGAGTCGTCCTGCGCGGAAGATGTAACGGGGCTCAAGCCAGTTACCGAAGCTGCGGATTCACAGTTTACTGTGAGTGGTAGGAGAGCGTTCTGTAAGCCTGTGAAGGTGTCTTGTAAAGGATGCTGGAGGTATCAGAAGTGCGAATGCTGACATGAGTAGCGTTAAAGCGGGTGAAAAGCCCGCTCGCCGTAAGCGCAAGGTTTCCTACGCAACGTTCATCGGCGTAGGGTGAGTCGGCCCCTAAGGCGAGGCAGAGATGCGTAGCTGATGGGAAACAGGTCAATATTCCTGTACCGATTGTTAGTGCGATGTGGGGACGGATCTTAATAGGTTATCCGGCGGTTGGAAGTGCCGGTTTAGACAGAAGTAGGCGTGCGTTAGGCAAATCCGGCGCACATATACCGAGGCTGTCGATCGAGAGAGCTTGCTCTTGAAGTAACTGAACGAGGTCCCAGGAAAAGCCACTAAGCTTCAGCTAACAACGACCGTACCGCAAACCGACACTGGTGCGCGAGATGAGTATTCTAAGGCGCTTGAGAGAACTCAGGAGAAGGAACTCGGCAAATTGACACCGTAACTTCGGAAGAAGGTGTGCCCTAGTAGTGTGATGAGAACATCTGAGCACGAATGGGTTGCAAAAAATAGGTGGCTGCGACTGTTTATTAAAAACACAGCACTCTGCAAACACGAAAGTGGACGTATAGGGTGTGACGCCTGCCCGGTGCTGGAAGATTAATTGATGGGGTGCAAGCTCTTGATCGAAGTCCCAGTAAACGGCGGCCGTAACTATAACGGTCCTAAGGTAGCGAAATTCCTTGTCGGGTAAGTTCCGACCTGCACGAATGGCGTAACGATGGCCACACTGTCTCCTCCTGAGACTCAGCGAAGTTGAAATGTTTGTGATGATGCAATCTCCCCGCGGAAAGACGGAAAGACCCCATGAACCTTTACTGTAGCTTTGTATTGGACTTTGAACAGATCTGTGTAGGATAGGTGGGAGGCTTTGAAGTGTGGTCGCTAGATCACATGGAGCCAACGTTGAAATACCACCCTGGTGTGTTTGAGGTTCTAACCTAGGTCCATTATCTGGATCGGGGACCGTGCATGGTAGGCAGTTTGACTGGGGCGGTCTCCTCCCAAAGCGTAACGGAGGAGTTCGAAGGTACGCTAGTTACGGTCGGACATCGTGACGATAGTGCAATGGCATAAGCGTGCTTAACTGCGAGACTGACAAGTCGAGCAGATGCGAAAGCAGGACATAGTGATCCGGTGGTTCTGTATGGAAGGGCCATCGCTCAACGGATAAAAGGTACTCTGGGGATAACAGGCTGATACCGCCCAAGAGTTCATATCGACGGCGGTGTTTGGCACCTCGATGTCGGCTCATCTCATCCTGGGGCTGTAGCCGGTCCCAAGGGTATGGCTGTTCGCCATTTAAAGAGGTACGTGAGCTGGGTTTAAAACGTCGTGAGACAGTTTGGTCCCTATCTTCCGTGGGCGCTGCAGATTTGAGGAAGCCTGCTCCTAGTACGAGAGGACCGGAGTGGACGCACCTCTGGTGTACCGGTTGTCACGCCAGTGGCATTGCCGGGTAGCTAAGTGCGGAAGAGATAACCGCTGAAAGCATCTAAGCGGGAAACTCGTTCCAAGATGAGATCTGCCGGGGCCTTGAGCCCCCTAAAGAGTCGTTCAAGACCAGGACGTTGATAGGCTGGGTGTGGAAGCGCAGTAATGCGTTAAGCTAACCAGTACTAATTGCTCGTGCGGCTTGACCCTATAACTTTGA
>NZ_JASATI010000031.1:22500-57524 GCF_038440225.1 Hydrogenophaga sp. OTU3427
GTCGGTTCGATCCCGTCATCCTCCACCACTTATCGTCACCGCGGGTGGTGTTCAATCAAAATCAAAGTGTCCTGCTGCAGGGTATTTTGATGTTGATTGGTTTCAACAAGATGAACCGAAAGGTTCTCGGCTGTTCTTTAAAAATTCATAGAGTCGAATCAGCGTTGCTGGTGGAAAGCGTACATTCGTAAAGGTTTAGTACGCACCGTGCCGCCAGCAACAATTTTTTGATTGCGTCAACGAATATTCAACGTATCGCTAGATACGAATTTGAATGCGGCATAACGCGTCAGGTGAAAGACCTGACAGACATTCCTTGATGTGATTTTGATTCTTGTTGGGCGCAAGCCTGGTGAGAGGTCAAAGTTATAGGGTCAAGTGAATAAGAGCATGTGGTGGATGCCTTGGCGATGATAGGCGACGAAGGACGTGATAGCCTGCGATAAGCTTCGGGGAGCTGGCAAATTAGCTTTGATCCGGAGATTTCCGAATGGGGAAACCCACCGAAAGGTATCGCACACTGAATACATAGGTGTGCGAGGCGAACCGGGTGAACTGAAACATCTCAGTAGCTCGAGGAAAAGACATCAACCGAGATTCCGAAAGTAGTGGCGAGCGAAATCGGAGAAGCCTGTTAGTGATAGCACGACACTTAACGGAACGGCATGGAAAGGCCGGCCATAGCGGGTGATAGCCCCGTACGTGAAAAGAGACGTGTGGTACTGAGCTAACGAAAAGTAGGGCGGGACACGAGAAATCCTGTCTGAATATGGGGGGACCATCCTCCAAGGCTAAATACTCATCATCGACCGATAGTGAACAAGTACCGTGAGGGAAAGGCGAAAAGAACCCCGGGAGGGGAGTGAAATAGATCCTGAAACCGCATGCTTACAAAAAGTCGGAGCCTCGAAAGGGGTGACGGCGTACCTTTTGTATAATGGGTCAGCGACTTACATTCAGTGGCAAGCTTAACCGAATAGGGAAGGCGTAGGGAAACCGAGTCCGAATAGGGCGATTCAGTCGCTGGGTGTAGACCCGAAACCAAGTGATCTATCCATGGCCAGGATGAAGGTGCCGTAACAGGTACTGGAGGTCCGAACCGACTAGTGTTGCAAAACTAGCGGATGAGCTGTGGATAGGGGTGAAAGGCTAAACAAACTTGGAAATAGCTGGTTCTCTCCGAAAACTATTTAGGTAGTGCCTCAAGTATTACCTGCGGGGGTAGAGCACTGTTTTGGCTAGGGGGTCATGGCGACTTACCAAACCAAGGCAAACTCCGAATACCGCAGAGTACAGCTTGGGAGACAGAGCACCGGGTGCTAACGTCCGGACTCAAGAGGGAAACAACCCAGACCGCCAGCTAAGGTCCCTAAAATTGGCTAAGTGGGAAACGAAGTGGGAAGGCTAAAACAGTCAGGATGTTGGCTTAGAAGCAGCCATCATTTAAAGAAAGCGTAATAGCTCACTGATCGAGTCGTCCTGCGCGGAAGATGTAACGGGGCTCAAGCCAGTTACCGAAGCTGCGGATTCACAGTTTACTGTGAGTGGTAGGAGAGCGTTCTGTAAGCCTGTGAAGGTGTCTTGTAAAGGATGCTGGAGGTATCAGAAGTGCGAATGCTGACATGAGTAGCGTTAAAGCGGGTGAAAAGCCCGCTCGCCGTAAGCGCAAGGTTTCCTACGCAACGTTCATCGGCGTAGGGTGAGTCGGCCCCTAAGGCGAGGCAGAGATGCGTAGCTGATGGGAAACAGGTCAATATTCCTGTACCGATTGTTAGTGCGATGTGGGGACGGATCTTAATAGGTTATCCGGCGGTTGGAAGTGCCGGTTTAGACAGAAGTAGGCGTGCGTTAGGCAAATCCGGCGCACATATACCGAGGCTGTCGATCGAGAGAGCTTGCTCTTGAAGTAACTGAACGAGGTCCCAGGAAAAGCCACTAAGCTTCAGCTAACAACGACCGTACCGCAAACCGACACTGGTGCGCGAGATGAGTATTCTAAGGCGCTTGAGAGAACTCAGGAGAAGGAACTCGGCAAATTGACACCGTAACTTCGGAAGAAGGTGTGCCCTAGTAGTGTGATGAGAACATCTGAGCACGAATGGGTTGCAAAAAATAGGTGGCTGCGACTGTTTATTAAAAACACAGCACTCTGCAAACACGAAAGTGGACGTATAGGGTGTGACGCCTGCCCGGTGCTGGAAGATTAATTGATGGGGTGCAAGCTCTTGATCGAAGTCCCAGTAAACGGCGGCCGTAACTATAACGGTCCTAAGGTAGCGAAATTCCTTGTCGGGTAAGTTCCGACCTGCACGAATGGCGTAACGATGGCCACACTGTCTCCTCCTGAGACTCAGCGAAGTTGAAATGTTTGTGATGATGCAATCTCCCCGCGGAAAGACGGAAAGACCCCATGAACCTTTACTGTAGCTTTGTATTGGACTTTGAACAGATCTGTGTAGGATAGGTGGGAGGCTTTGAAGTGTGGTCGCTAGATCACATGGAGCCAACGTTGAAATACCACCCTGGTGTGTTTGAGGTTCTAACCTAGGTCCATTATCTGGATCGGGGACCGTGCATGGTAGGCAGTTTGACTGGGGCGGTCTCCTCCCAAAGCGTAACGGAGGAGTTCGAAGGTACGCTAGTTACGGTCGGACATCGTGACGATAGTGCAATGGCATAAGCGTGCTTAACTGCGAGACTGACAAGTCGAGCAGATGCGAAAGCAGGACATAGTGATCCGGTGGTTCTGTATGGAAGGGCCATCGCTCAACGGATAAAAGGTACTCTGGGGATAACAGGCTGATACCGCCCAAGAGTTCATATCGACGGCGGTGTTTGGCACCTCGATGTCGGCTCATCTCATCCTGGGGCTGTAGCCGGTCCCAAGGGTATGGCTGTTCGCCATTTAAAGAGGTACGTGAGCTGGGTTTAAAACGTCGTGAGACAGTTTGGTCCCTATCTTCCGTGGGCGCTGCAGATTTGAGGAAGCCTGCTCCTAGTACGAGAGGACCGGAGTGGACGCACCTCTGGTGTACCGGTTGTCACGCCAGTGGCATTGCCGGGTAGCTAAGTGCGGAAGAGATAACCGCTGAAAGCATCTAAGCGGGAAACTCGTTCCAAGATGAGATCTGCCGGGGCCTTGAGCCCCCTAAAGAGTCGTTCAAGACCAGGACGTTGATAGGCTGGGTGTGGAAGCGCAGTAATGCGTTAAGCTAACCAGTACTAATTGCTCGTGCGGCTTGACCCTATAACTTTGATCGAAAATCGATCAAGGGTGAGTGTCTGAATACAGTGAGATACAACTGTTCTTATGCACGCATTCAAGTGAATAGACGTAGCGCAATCGAAAAAAGCTGATAAGACTCTATGAATTCGCTTTGTTGAACCTGGTGTTCAGCAAGGCAACCCGTTATGCCTGACGACCATAGCAAGTTGGTACCACTCCTTCCCATCCCGAACAGGACAGTGAAACGACTTAGCGCCGATGATAGTGCGGATTCCCGTGTGAAAGTAGGTCATCGTCAGGCTCTTATAAGACCGAACGCCCCGCTCAGATTGAGCGGGGCGTTTTGGTTTGTGCGCCAGAAGTTCATAGAATCGAACGATGATGTCCAAGCCCTACACCCGTGGTCAACAGCTGCCCGCCATCCTGCGTGATCGCATCGCGATTCTGGACGGTGCCATGGGCACCATGATCCAGCGCTTCAAGCTGAGCGAAGCCCAATACAGAGGTGAGGGGGGCGACGCGTCCCTGGGGGACCGCTTCTTGGGTCATCCACTCGATGTCAAGGGCAACAACGAGCTGTTGAGCCTGACCCGTCCCGACATCATTCGGGACATCCATGAAGCTTATTTGGCTGCAGGGACCGACCTGATCGAGACCAACACCTTCGGTGCGACGCAGATCGCGCAAGAAGACTACAAGATGGCGCATTTGGCGCGGGAAATGAATCTGGCGTCGGCCAGGTTGGCCCGTGTGGCCTGCGACCGATTTTCGACGCCCGACAAACCCCGTTTTGTCGCCGGCGCACTTGGCCCGACTCCCAAAACAGCCAGCATCAGCCCCGATGTGAACGATCCGGGCGCCCGCAATGTCACGTTCGAGGCCTTGCGTCAGTCTTATCTGGAACAGATCGAGGCCCTGGTTGAAGGGGGGGTTGACCTGCTGCTGGTGGAGACCGTGTTCGACACCCTGAACGCCAAGGCGGCGCTGTTTGCGGCGGCCGAGTTCTTCGAGCGGTCTGGTGAGCGTTTGCCAGTGATCGTCAGCGGGACCGTGACAGACGCCTCCGGGCGGATTCTGAGTGGCCAGACGGTCGGTGCATTCTGGGCCAGCGTGCGGCACATCGAACCGCTGGCGGTGGGCCTGAACTGTGCCCTCGGTGCCGCGTTGATGAGGCCTTATCTGCAGGAATTGGCCAAGGTGGCCGGCGACACCTTCATCAGCTGCTACCCCAACGCTGGCTTGCCCAACCCCATGTCAGATACGGGTTTTGACGAAACACCCGACGTGACTTCGCGTCTGTTGCGGTCTTTCGCCGACGAGGGCCTGGTGAACATCGTGGGCGGATGCTGCGGTACCACGCCGGACCACATCGCTGCCATCGCGCAGGCGGTGCAGCCGCTGGCGCCACGCTCGCTCAAGCGCCCGTTGTTTTACCGCGAGATCGCCTGAGCGTGTGGGGCGGCGTCGGGCGCTGGCAGCGCGTCTCGTCGGTGCTGGTGCTGGCCGTCCTGTTGGGGTGTGCCAGCGGGCCTGATCGCCGGCCCGAGACGCCGGTTTCCGGCCTGCTCCAGACGCCTGTCGGATCCGAGCCATGGACACCTCTGGCGTGGCCAGGCAAAAAGAACGTGGCGTTCGAGCCGGTCGAACACCTGGGGCGGTCTGCGCTGCGGGTGCGGGCGGACCGGTCCATGAGCATTCTGCGGCAGCGCCTGGTCGACCAGCCGGTGACGCCTGATCAGATCGAGTTTTCCTGGGCTGTCAACGGTGTGTTCAAGCGCGCCGATATCGGTGTGTCAGGCCGTGACGACGCGCCCGTGCGGGTGGTGCTGGCCTTCGATGGCGACCGCAGCAAATTGTCTTCACGGGCCCGCATGCAGTCCGAGCTCAGCCGGGCCGTGCTGGGCGAAGACATGCCCTACGCCACGCTGACCTATGTGTGGTGCAACGCCAGGCCAGCAGGCACGGTGTTGGTGAGTCCGCGCACCGATAGGGTCCGCAAGATCGTTGTGGAGTCGGGCGCTGCCCACGTAGGCCAGTGGCTGGAGTACCGCCGCGACATCCGCGCCGACTTTCGCCTGGCCTTTGGCGAAGACCCGGGTCCACTGATCGGTGTCGCGCTGATGACAGACGCGGACAACACCGGCGAGCGTGTGACCGCCTGGTATGGCCGCCTGCGGTTGACCGCACAGCAGCCCTGACGCCCGTCTGGGGCCGGCCGATCCTCAAGATGGCGGCACTTTTCTCTTCATTGCCTAGGGCTTTCCTGCATCGGGAAAGTCCGTGTGACATCCGGGCCTGGATGTTGCATAGTACGCACTTTACAAAACTTCATTTAGGTGTCAAGCAATGAAACTGAAGCTGATTGCCTTGTGTGCGCTGCTCAGCCTGGGTGCCGCCGTTCAGGCCAAGACCTTCAAATGGACCAGTTCCAGCGATATCGCCACTTGGGATATCCATTCCCAAAACAACGCGCTGCAAAATGGCATCCACGCTGCGGTCTATGAAACGCTGGTGTATTACAACAGCCGCACTTTCAAGATCGAACCCGTGTTGGCCACGTCCTGGAACCTGGTCTCGCCCAACCAGTTGCGTGTCACCCTGCGTGGCGGTGTGAAGTTCCACGACGGCAGCCCGTTCAGCGCCGACGATGCTGTGTTTTCCATCCAGCGCGCGATGGCCAAGACCTCGAACTTCACACCCTACATCCAGGGTATCGACCGGGTCGTGAAGGTCAACGACAGCACCATCGACATCTTCACCAAGGGGCCCAACCCGGTGCTGCTGAACCAGATGACCGAGCTGCGCATGATGAGCAAGGCCTGGGCCGAAAAGAACAAGTCCGTGGATCCCAAGGACATCCGCACCAAGGACGAGAACTTCGCCCACCGCAATGCCAACGGCACCGGTCCCTACGTGCTGAAAGACTGGAAGCAGGACCAGCGTCTGGTGCTGGCTCAGAACCCCAACTGGTGGGGCAAGATGGACAGCAACGTGACCGAGATCGTGTACTCACCGATCAAGGCCGACGCCACGCGCATGGCGGCGTTGCTCACCGGCGAGGTCGACCTGGTGCTGGACCCCAGCCCACAGGATCTGCCGCGCGTGCGTCAGAACAGCAGCCTCAAGGTGATGGATGGCGTTGAGAACCGCACCATCTTCTTTGGCATGGACCAGTTCCGCGACGAACTCGTGGGCAGCAACATCAAGGGCAAGAACCCCCTGAAGGACCTGCGCGTGCGCAAGGCCCTGAACATGGCGATCGATGCGGATGCCATCACCCGCGTGACCATGCGGGGCCTGGGCCAGCCCACCGGTGCGCTGGTGGCGCCGCAGGTGGCCGGCTGGAGCGAAGCCATCCACAAGCGCCCGCCCGTGGACGTGGCCGGTGCGCAGAAACTGCTGGCGGATGCCGGTTACAAGGACGGTTTCGAGGTCGACTTCGCCTGCCCCAACAACCGCTACATCAACGACGAAGAAATCTGCCAGGCCGTCACGGCCATGTGGTCGCGCATCGGTGTCAAGGCCAAGCTGCGCACGCTGCCGCTGGTGACCTACTTCCCCATGATCCAGCGCTTCGAAGCCAGCATCTACATGCTGGGTTGGGGCGTGCCCACCTTCGACGCGCTCTACAGCCTGCAGTCGCTGGTGCGCACGCTGGGCACCGGTGGTGACGGCAACTACAACGTGGGCCGTTACAGCAACCCCAAGCTGGACGCCGTGATCGACCGCATCAAGACCGAGACCGATCCCTACATCCGGCCCCGCCTGCTCAACGAAGCCCTGCAGATGGCGACCGACGACGTGTCGCACATTCCCCTGCACAACCAGATCATCCCCTGGGCCATGAAGGGCAACATCGAAGTGGTGCACCGCCCGGACAACCGCCTGGACTGGCGCCTCGTCAAGGTAAACTGAAAAATCAGTGTTAAGCAAAGGGTCGCGGCTCGTCTGCTGCGGCCCTTGATTTTTTGATCGAACATGTTCGCATTCATCGTCCGGCGCCTCGCGCAAGCGGTCCTGGTGATGGTCACCGTGGCCTTCATCGCATTCATGCTGTTTCAGTACGTCGGAGACCCGGTTGTCTTTCTTCTCGGGCAGGACGCCACGCCCGAACAAGTCCGCGAGCTCCGCGCCGACCTCGGCCTGGACAAGCCCTTCTTCGTGCAGTTCTGGCACTTCCTCGCCAATGCCGCGCAAGGTGAGTTCGGCCTGAGCCTGCGCCAGGGCGCGAAGGTCTCGCGCCTCATCGGTGAACGTTTCCCGGCCACGCTGGAACTCGCGCTGGTGGCCGGCGTGCTGGCTCTGGCGGTGGGCATTCCCATGGGCGTGTACGCCGCCTTGCGCCGGGGCAGTTTCCTGAGCCAGGTGTTCATGACCGTGTCGCTGCTGGGAGTCTCGTTGCCCACCTTCCTGATCGGTATCCTGCTGATCCTGGTGTTTGCGGTGCAGCTGGGCTGGTTCCCCAGTTTCGGCCGCGGCGACGTGGTGCAGATGGGCTGGTGGTCCAGCGGCCTGCTCACGGCCAAGGGCTGGCACCACATCGTGATGCCTGCGGTGACCCTGGCCATTTTCCAGCTCACGCTGATCATGCGGCTGGTGCGCGCCGAGATGCTGGAGGTGCTGCGCACCGACTACATCAAGTTCGCGCGGGCGCGGGGCCTGACGAACAGCGCCGTGCATTTTGGCCATGCGCTCAAGAACACCCTGGTGCCGGTCATGACCATCACCGGCCTGCAGCTCGGTGGCCTGATCGCGTTCGCCATCATCACCGAGACCGTGTTCCAGTGGCCAGGCATGGGCCTGCTGTTCATCCAGGCCGTGACCTTCGCCGACATCCCGGTGATGGCCGCCTACCTGTGCCTGATCGCCTTGATTTTCGTGGTCATCAACCTGATCGTCGATCTCTTGTACTTTGCCGTCGATCCGCGCCTGCGCGTCGAAAAGGCGGGAGGTCACTGACATGCACCCTGGCCGCTTCAAAGTGCATGGGCGTGCCTTCGCGCACATCGCCGACTTTGTCCCCGAACTCACCGCGCTGCGCCGCGACCTGCACGCCCACCCGGAACTGGGCTTCGAGGAGCGCTACACCGCCAAGCGCGTGACCGAGGCGCTCAAGGTCTGCGGTGTCGACGAAATCCACACCGGCATCGGCAAGACCGGTGTCGTGGCGGTGGTGCGCGGCCGGCGCAACAGCAGCGGCCGCATGATCGGCTTGCGCGCGGACATGGACGCCCTGCCCATGGCCGAACACAACGACTTCGCCTGGAAGTCCACCAAGCCGGGCCTCATGCACGGCTGCGGACATGATGGACACACCGCCATGCTGGTGGGCGCGGCGCGCTACCTGGCGGAAACGCGCAACTTCGACGGCACCGCCGTGCTGGTGTTCCAGCCTGGGGAAGAAGGCTACGCCGGCGCCAAGGCCATGATCGAGGATGGGCTGTTCGACCGCTTCCCGGTGCAGTCCATCTATGCCATGCACAACTGGCCGCAGATGAAGCCCGGTACCGTGGGCATCAACCGCGGCGCCATGATGGCGGCGGCCGACCGCATCACCATCAAGATCACCGGCAAGGGTGGCCACGGCGCACACGCCTACCTCACGGTCGACCCGGTGCTGGTGGCCGCCCACATCATCACCGCGGTGCAGAGCATCGTCTCGCGCAACGTGCGGCCCATCGATGGCGCCGTCATCAGCCTGTGCGCCATGCAGGCGGGCGACGCCGGGGCGTTCAGCGTCGTGCCGGGCGAGGCCACCCTGGTGGGCACCGTGCGCAGCTTCAGCCCCGCCGTGCAGGCCATGGTGGAGCGCCGGCTCAACGAACTGTGCAGCGCGGTGGCCCTGGGCTTCGGCGCGACGGCCAGCGTGCACTACGAGCGCATCTACCCGGCCACCATCAACACGCCCGACGAGGCCCAGTTCGCCGCCGACGTGGCGCAGTCCCTGCTGGGGCGCGACCACGTGGACCGCGAGATGGACCCCAGCATGGGTGCCGAGGATTTTTCCTTCATGCTGCAGGTCAAGCCCGGGGCCTACCTGCGCTTGGGGCAGGGCGGCGAAGGCAGTTGTTTCCTGCACAACAGCCGCTACGACTTCAACGACGAGGTGCTGCCACTGGGGGCCGCCTTGCACGCCGGCCTTGTCGAATACGGCATGCCGCTGGGCGACGAATGACCCGCATCGATCGCCTTTTTTCAACCAGGAGAAGAGCTCACATGATGTTCAAGAAACCCCTGACCACCGCGCTGGCCGTGGCCATGCTGTCCCTGTTGGGCGCGGTCGCGCAGGCGCAGACGGTGCGCATCGGCAACCAGGGTGATGCGTTGTCCATGGACCCGCACTCGCTCAACGAATCGCTGCAGCTCAGTGTGACCGGCAACGTCTACGAACCGCTGGTGTCGCGGGACAAGAAGCTCGCGCTGGACCCCGCGCTGGCCACGTCCTGGCGGCAGACCTCGCCCAATGTGTGGCGCTTCGAGTTGCGCAGGGGGGTGAAATTCCATGACGGGACGCCCTTCACCGCCGACGACGTGTTGTTCAGCTTCGCGCGTGCCGCCGGTGAAGGCTCCGACATGCGCAGCTACACCAACGACATCAAGGCCGTGCGCAAGCTCGACGACCACACCGTCGAGATGGAGACCAACGCCCCCTTTCCCATCTTGCCCGATGTGATCTCGCTGGTCTACATCATGAGCAAGAAGTGGTCCGAGGACAACCAGGCGACCCGCCCGGTCGACCGCCGCAAGGGCATCGAGAATGCCGCGTCCTTCCGCGCCAACGGCACCGGCCCCTTCCGCGTGCGCGAGCGCCAGCCGAACGTGAAGACCACCTTCGTGCGCAATGGCAACTACTGGGGCAAGATCGAGGGCAACGTCACCAACGTCGAGTACACGCCCATTGGCAACGACGCCACCCGCGTGGCCGCGCTGCTGTCGGGCCAGGTCGACGTCATCGAGCCGGCGCCGCTGCAAGACGTGGCGCGCATCAACGCCAGCGGCAAGGCCAAGGTCTTGCAGGGCCCCGAGATCCGCACCATCTTCCTGGGCATGGACCAGAAGCGTGACGAGCTGCTGTACTCCAACGTCAAGGGCAAGAACCCGTTCAAGGACGTGCGCGTGCGCAAGGCCTTCTACCAGGCCATCGACATCAACGGCATCCAGCGCACCGTGATGCGTGGCGCCTCGCTGCCCACCGCACTGCTGGTGGGCGAGGGCGTCAACGGCTTCCACGCCGACATGAACAAGCGCCTGCCCTACGACCTCGACGCGGCCAAGAAGCTGCTCACCGAGGCCGGCTATCCCAACGGCTTCGAAGTCGGCATGAACTGCCCCAACGACCGGTATGTCAACGACGACGGCGTGTGCCAGGCGGTGGCCGCCGGCCTGGCGCGCATCGGCGTGAAGGTGAACCTGCAGGCCGAGACCAAGGGCACCTACTTCCCCAAGATCCTGCGCCGCGACACCAGCTTCTACCTGCTGGGCTGGAGCCCGGGCACCATCGATGCCCACAACGTGCTGAACTCGCTGATGCGCTGCGTGGACGACAAGGGCGCGGGCCAGTTCAACCTGGGGGCCTATTGCAACCCCAAGGTGGACGAACTGACGCTCAAGATCCAGTCGGAAACCGACAAGTCCAAGCGCGACGCCATGATCCGCGAGGCCTTCAAGATCCACCAGGACGATGTCGGCCACCTGCCCTTGCACCAGCAGGCGCTGGCCTGGGGCGTGTCCAACGGCGTCACCGTGCACCAGGCGGCGGACAACTTCATGTACTTCCGCTACATGAGCGTCAAGTAAGCCCGGTGTGACCGTTTCGGCGCGTTCGCCCCACAAAGGCGAACGCGGCTTTCCCTGTCTTTTCACCGTCCGTGACCCGGACCGTTATCCCGTGAAATCCATGCTCCTGCGTTGGCTCGACAGCGATGTCGGCCACAGCTTCCGCACCTCGCCCACGGCCATCGTGGCGGCCGCGATCGCGGCCGTCTGCCTCTTCTGTGCCGTGTTCGCGCCCTGGGTGGCGCCTCACAACCCCTTTGACCTGACCACCCTCGAACTGGGCAACGCGCGCCTGCCGCCGGCCTGGAGCGAAGGCGGCAACCCCTTGTTCTGGCTGGGCACCGACGACCAGGGCCGCGACATCCTCTCGGCACTGATGTACGGCGCCCGCATCTCGCTCGCGGTGGGCATCGCCTCGGTGCTGCTGTCGGTGTTCGTGGGCGTGGCGCTGGGCTTGCTGGCCGGTTTCCTGGGCGGCTGGGTTGATGCGGTGCTCATGCGCATGTGCGATGTCATGTTGTCCTTTCCCGCCATCCTGGTGGCCCTGCTGATCGCGGGCGTGGGCCGCGCGCTGTTCCCCGACGCGCACGAGTCGCTCGCCTTTGGCGTGCTGATCATCTCCATCTCGCTCACCGGCTGGGTGCAATACGCGCGCACCGTGCGCGGCTCCACCCTGGTGGAGCGCCACAAGGAATACGTGCAGGCCGCCCGCGTGACCGGCGTGGCGCCCTTGCGCATCATGCGCAAACACGTGCTGCCCAACGTCATGGGCCCGGTGCTGGTGCTGGCCACCATCCAGGTGGCCACGGCCATCATCACCGAAGCCACGCTGAGCTTCCTGGGTGTGGGCGCACCGCCCACCTCGCCTTCGCTGGGCACGCTGATCCGTGTGGGCAACGATTACCTGTTCTCGGGCGAGTGGTGGATCACCATCTTCCCCGGTCTGATGCTGGTGCTGATCGCGCTCAGCGTGAACCTGCTGGGCGACTGGCTGCGCGATGCCTTGAATCCAAGGCTCCGTTAAACCAGGGAACAAGAAAAATGAGTCTTCTCCAAGTCAAGAATCTGGTCGTCGAATTTCCCGGCCGCCGCGGCACGCTGCGCGCGCTGGACGACGTGTCCTTCGACATCGCCCCCGGCGAAATCCTCGGCGTGGTGGGCGAGTCCGGTGCCGGCAAGTCGCTCACCGGCGCGTCCATCATCGGCCTGCTGGAGCCGCCGGGCCGTGTGGCCAGCGGGCAGATCCTGCTCGAAGGCGAACGCATCGACGGCCTGCCTTACGAGCAGATGCGCAAGATCCGCGGTCGCAAGATCGGCGCCATCTTCCAGGACCCGCTGACCTCGCTCAACCCGTTGTATTCGGTGGGCCGCCAGCTCATCGAGACCATCACCACCCACCTGCCGGTGAGCCAGGCCGAGGCGCGCCAGCGCGCCATCCAACTGCTCAAGGACACCGGCATCCCGGCGGCCGAGCAGCGCATCGACCACTACCCGCACCAGTTCTCGGGCGGCATGCGCCAGCGCGTGGTGATCGCCCTGGCCCTGGCGGCCGAGCCCAAGCTCATCGTCGCCGACGAGCCCACCACCGCACTGGACGTGTCCATCCAGGCGCAGATCATCACCCTGCTCAAGACCATCTGCAAGGAACGCGGTGCGGCCGTGATGCTGATCACCCACGACATGGGCGTGATCGCCGAGACCTGCGACCGCGTGGCCGTGATGTACGCTGGCCGCGTGGCCGAGATCGGGCCCGTGCACGAAGTCATCAACCACCCCGCGCACCCCTACACCGCCGGCCTCATGGCCTGCATTCCCGACATGACGCAAGACCGCGAGAACCTGCACCAGATCGACGGCGCCATGCCCCGCCTCAACGCCATCCCGCGCGGCTGCGCCTACAACCCGCGCTGCGAGCGCGCGTTCGACAAATGCGGGCAGGCCCGTCCGGACCTCATGCACGCCGGCGCCACCCTGGCCGCCTGCTGGTTGCACGACAGCAAGGTGGCGGCATGAGCGAAGTCAAGACCCAGGCCCTGGTGCGCGCCACCGACCTGGCCAAGACCTTCGACGTCTCGGCCCCCTGGCTCAACCGCGTGCTGGAGCGCCAGCCCAAGATGCTGCTCAAGGCCGTGGACGGCGTGAGCTTCGAGATCGAAAAAGGCAAGACCCTGGCCCTGGTGGGCGAGTCTGGCTGCGGCAAGAGCACAGTGGCCCGCCTGCTGGTTGGCTTATACGAGCCGACGCGCGGTGGTTTCAACTTCGACGGGGAAGACGCCCACGCGGCCTTCAAGACCCCCGAAGGCCGCAAACTGCGCCGGCGCATCCAGATGATCTTCCAGGACCCGTACGCCAGCCTGAACCCGCGCTGGACGGTGGAGGACATCATCGCCGAGCCGCTGCGCGAGCATGAAATCCTCAGCGACGAGGCCGCCATCCAGGCGCGTGTCGGTGAACTGCTCCAGTCGGTCGGCCTGAGCCCGCTGGACATGGTCAAGTACCCGCACCAGTTCTCGGGTGGCCAGCGCCAGCGCATCTCCATCGCGCGCGCCCTGGCCACGCAGCCCGAGTTCCTGGTGTGCGACGAGCCCACCTCGGCGCTGGACGTGAGCGTGCAGGCGCAGGTGCTCAACATCATGAAGGACCTGCAGCGCAAGCACGGCCTGACCTACCTGTTCATCAGCCACAACCTCGCCGTGGTGCGCCACGTGAGCGACCAGGTGGGCGTGATGTACCTGGGCCGCCTGGTTGAACTGGCCGACAAACACACCCTGTTTGACACCCCGCGCCACCCCTACACCCGCATGCTGCTGGACGCCATCCCCAAGATGCACGACACCGGCCGCGCGCGCACCCCGGTGTCGGGCGAGGTGCCCAACCCGCTCAACCCACCTTCTGGTTGCGCCTTTCACCCGCGTTGCCCCCATGCAAACGCGCGCTGCAGCAGCGAACGGCCGCAGATTCAAGCCATCGGCGGCATCAAGGTGGCCTGCCATGCGGTGGAGGAAGGGCGGCTGTAAGCCGCTGGTCAGAGTCTTCGGCCTGTCGGCCAAGGGGCGTCATGAGGCACTGCGATAATGGCCCGCATTGTCACTTTTAGCGCCTCATGTCCAGTCTGCCTATCACCACCGCCCTGCTTGGGCTGGGGCTTGCCCTTGCCATCATGTGGCTGTTGCGGCGCGACCATTTGCACGCCGCGCATGGCCTGTTCTGGCTGACGGTGGCGGCCCTCGCGGCCTTGCTGGGCGTGTGGCCTGGTCTTGTGGACCGCCTGGCCGTGTGGGCCGGCATCGCCTACCCGCCGGCCCTGCTCTTCCTGGTCGCGGCCATCGTCCTGCTGATCAAGGCCTTGCACGCCGACATCATGAACACGCGCGTGGAGCGCGAGGTGCGCCGTCTCAACCAGCGGCTCGCGCTGCTTGAACTCGAGCAGTCCACGCCGTCGATGGAGCGGGATGTCCCATGAGCCAACGCCAAGCCCCTTTGTTGCTGCCCGTCATCCTGTCCGGCGGCTCGGGCACGCGGCTGTGGCCGCTGTCGCGTGAAAGCTATCCCAAGCAGTTCCATGCCCTCGTGGGCGAACGCACCATGTTGCAAGACACGGCGCTGCGCCTCGCGGGCTTGCCTGACATCGAGCAGGCGCCGGGCCCCATGGTGGTGTGCAACAGCGAACACCGTTTCATGGCCGCCGAACAGTTGCGCGCCATGGGTGTGGCGCGGCCCGAGATCGTGCTGGAGCCCGTGGGCCGCAACACCGCGCCGGCCCTGACACTGGCCGCCCTGCTGGCCCAGCGCGATGGCGCAGACCCGGTGCTGCTCGTCATGCCCTCCGACCATGTGATCGCCGATACCCAGGCCTTCCACGAAGCGGTGGCCGTGGCCTACCGGCAGGCAGCCGACGGCGCCATGCTGACCTTTGGCATCGTGCCCACGCGGCCCGAGACGGGCTATGGCTACATCCACCGTGGCACGGTGGCCACCCAGGGGGTGCACCCGGTGCTGGGTTTTGCCGAAAAGCCCGACGTCGAGACCGCCCAGCGCTACCTGCGCAGTGGCGACTACCTGTGGAACAGCGGCCTGTTCATGGTGCGCGCCAGCGTCTGGAAGGCGGCCATCGGACATTGCCGTCCCGACATCCTGGTCGCCTGCCAGCTGGCGGTGGACGAGGCCCACCGCGATCTGGACTTCGTGCGGCCACACGTGTCGGCCTTCGAAGCCTGCCCGTCCGACTCCATTGACTACGCCGTCTTGGAGCGACTGCCCCAGCAGCACGCGTTGGGTATCCCCACGGGCGTCGTGCCGCTGGACGCGGGTTGGTCCGACCTGGGCGCCTGGGACGCGCTCCTGCAGGCTTTGCCACACGATGCCCACGGCAACGCGCTGCGCGGTGATGCCATTGCCCACGACTGCCACGATACCTTGTTGCTGTCCACCGGGCGGCTGGTGGCCGGCATCGGCCTGCAGGGCATGGCGGTCATCGAAACACCCGATGCGGTGCTGGTGGCGCCGCAGGACCGCGTGCAGGACGTCAAGGCCCTGGTGGGCCAGCTCAGGCAAGGTGGCCGCCAACTGATCGACACCCACCGCAAGGCGCACCGGCCGTGGGGTTGGTATGACTGCATCGATGCGGGCCAACGTTTCCAGGTCAAGCGCATCGTTGTCAAGCCCGGTGCCAGCCTGAGCCTGCAGAAGCACCACCACCGCGCCGAGCATTGGATCGTGGTCAGCGGCACGGCCGAAGTTACCAATGGTGACAAGACTTTTTTGCTGGGTGAAAACGAGTCCACATACATTCCTCTGGGTCACGTGCATCGCCTGTCCAACCCGGGCAAGGTGCCGCTCGAGTTGATCGAGGTGCAGAGTGGCAGTTATTTGGGGGAGGACGACATCGTGCGTTTCGAAGATACCTACGGGCGATCGTCTGTTTGATTCATTGAGCCAATCGGGAGGAAGTTTCAAGTGTCCAAAAAAATAGCCTTGGTGACGGGGGTGACCGGCCAGGATGGTGCCTATCTCACAGAGTTGTTGCTGGAAAAAGGCTACGAAGTGCATGGGGTGCGCCGACGCGCATCGTTGTTCAACACCGATCGCATTGATCACCTCTACCACGACCCCCACAGCGAGGGTTTTGACTTCCACCTGCACTACGGCGACCTGACCGACTCGTCGGGTTTGATCCGGCTGGTGCAGGAAATCAAGCCCGACGAAATCTACAACCTGGCGGCCCAAAGCCATGTGGCGGTTTCCTTCGAGGAGCCCGAGTACACCGCGAACTCGGACGCGCTGGGCACCTTGCGCCTGCTTGAAGCCATGCGCATCGCCGGGCTCGAAAAAACGACCCGTTTCTACCAGGCCTCCACCTCCGAGCTGTATGGCCTGGTGCAGGAGACGCCTCAAAAGGAAACCACGCCCTTCTATCCCCGCTCGCCCTACGCCGTGGCCAAGCTGTACGCCTACTGGATCACGGTGAACTACCGCGAGTCCTACGGGATGTACGCCTGCAATGGCATCCTGTTCAACCATGAGTCGCCCATCCGTGGCGAGACCTTCGTCACCCGCAAGATCACGCGCGCGTTGGCGCGCATCAAGCTGGGCATGCAGGACTGCCTGTACCTCGGCAACATGAACGCCCTGCGGGATTGGGGCCATGCGCGGGACTATGTCGAGATGCAGTGGTTGATGCTGCAGCAGGACAAACCCGAGGACTTCGTGATCGCCACCGGCACGCAACACTCGGTGCGCGAGTTCGTGGACCTGGCGGCGCGCCACATCGGGTTGAACATCGAGTGGCGAGGTCAGGGTGTCGAGGAAAAGGGCTTTGACACCGCCACGGGCCAGTGTGTGGTTGCGGTCGACCCGCGCTACTTCAGGCCTGCCGAAGTGGAAACGCTGCTGGGCGATCCCACCAAGGCGAAGGACAAGCTGGGCTGGGTGCCGCGGACCACGTTCGCGGAACTGGTGCAGGAAATGATCACCTCTGACCTGGAGGAAGCGCGGCGCGACCAACTGGTCAAGCAGCACGGCTTCAAGTACTTCAACCACCACGAGTGATCCAGGGAGCGGACATGATTCCTGTGTACCAGCCCTACTTCGGTGGAAAAGAAAAAGAGTACGTTGCCCAATGCCTGGATTCGACCTGGATTTCCTCCAAGGGCGAGTTCATCAACCGCTTTGAATCATCGTTTGCCGAGTACATCGGCGCGAACCACGCCACCAGCGTCTGCAACGGCACGGTGGCGATCCACCTGGCGCTCGAGGCGCTGGGGGTGGGGGCCGGCGACGAAGTCATTGTGCCGACCTTCACCTACATCGCGTCGGTCAACACCATCCTGCAGACCGGGGCAACGCCGGTGTTCGTCGATTCCCTGGCCAGCACCTGGCAGGTCGACCCCGAGGACATCGAACGCAAGATCACGCCCCGGACCAAGGCGGTCATGGTCGTTCATCTCTATGGCCAGCCCTGCGACATGGTCCCCATCGTGGCGATCTGTCACAAGCACCGGCTGCTGTTGATCGAGGATTGCGCGGAGTCGTTTGGGTCGACCTACAAGGGCCGGCACACCGGTACCTTCGGAGACATCGCCACCTTCAGTTTTTTCGGCAACAAGACCATCACGACGGGCGAGGGCGGCATGGTGGTCGCGCGAGACCGCGAGGTGATCGACAAGGCCTATCACCTGAAAAACCAGGGGGTGTCGACAACCCGCGAGTATTGGCACGATGTGGTGGCCTACAACTACCGCATGACCAACATTTGTGCGGCGATCGGCTTGGCGCAATTGGAGCAGGCGTCGGACATCCTCGCAAAAAAGCGGCGCATCGCCGACTGGTACGCCACGCACCTGCAAGGACTGCCGCTGGACGTTCACGCCGAGCAGCCCGGCACGGTGCATTCGTTCTGGATGTGTTCGGTCATGCTGCACGATGCCAAGGACCGACCGGCGCTGCGTGCGCATTTCAAAGCCCACGGCATCGACACACGGCCGACCTTCTATCCGGCGCACACCATGCCCCATTGCCTCGACAGCGGGGCCTTTCCGGTGGCCGAGTCGCTGGGCGCGCGTGGCATCAACCTGCCCAGCTACCCCGCATTGACCGAGGATGATGTGCGGCAGGTCTGCGGGGTGGCGCGGGACTATTTCGCGACCGTGGCCTGACTGCGGCCAAAACGACACCGTGAAAGACTACATCGAGGGCATCTGGCGGGCCCGCTACTTCTGGACCCATCTGGCGGTGGCCGATCTGCGCTCGCGATGGCGCAGATCGTTCTTCGGCATTTTCTGGTCCATCATCCAGCCGCTGGCCATGACCCTCTTGCTGGCGCTTGTTTTCAGCAAGCTCTTCAAGTCGGACATCACCACCTACGCGCCGTACATCCTGTCGGGCACGCTGGTCTGGGAGTTCATGATCGCCAACGTGACCGGGGGCTCGCTCGCCTTTGTGCAGGCGGATGCGTACATCAAACAATACCGGCATCCGTTGGCGATCTACACCTTGCGAACGGTGCTGGGCAGCCTGGCCATCCTGTTGCTGGCCAGTTCGTCGCTTTTTGTCTGGGCGGGCATCGTGCTGCCACAGAACATCAACGCATCGTGGCTGTCCCTGCCTTTCGCATACATCATCGTGGCCTTGATGGCGTGGCCTTTGGGCACCGCGCTGGCCTACATTGGCACGCGCTTCAGGGACCTGCCCCACGCCACCGGCCTGGTCATGCAGGCCTTGTGGTTTGTGTCGCCCGTGTATTTTGAAGTCAAGATGTTCAGGCAGGGCGGACTGGACTTTCTGGTGGATTACAACCCCATGTACCACGTCCTGCAGCTGTTTCGCGCACCCTTGCTTGAAGGTCAGTTCCCGCGTGCCGAAAGCTACCTGTTCGCCCTGGGTGCCGTGGTGGTGCTGGGCATCCTGGCCTGGCTGATCGGCCGCCAGGCCGAACGCAAAGTGATCTTCTACCTATGAGCTCACCCAGCATCAGCTTGGAGCATGTGCACCTGCACTACTCATCGGTGGCCTTCAAGGAGCGCTCGCTGCTGACCCTGCTCGGTTCCATGTTCCGCCATTCGCCCGCGCCTCGGGTGGACGACATCCATGCGCTCAAGGACATCCACCTGTCCATCGGGCCCGGCGAACGTGTCGGACTGCTGGGCCACAACGGCGCGGGCAAAAGCACCTTCCTCAAGACCGTGGCAGGGCTCTATCCCATTTCTGGCGGCACCCGCAGGGTCACGGGTGAAATCCGCTCGCTGTTCGACCTGAGCCTGGGTTTCGAGCCGGACGCCACCGGAAGGGAGAACATCCTGTACCGTGGTTTGCTGCTGGGCCAGACGCCGGCCTTCATGCGCGCCCGGCAGGACGAGATCGTAGCGTTCGCCGATCTGGGCGAGTTCATCGATTACCCGATACGAACCTATTCGGCGGGCATGCAGGTGCGCCTGGCGTTCGCGATCTCGACCCTGGTGGGGGGGGACATCCTGCTGCTCGATGAGGTGATCGGCGCAGGCGATGCCAACTTCATGGCCAAAGCGAAACGCAGGATCGCTCAATTGATCGAGCGGGCGGAAATACTGATCCTGGCGTCGCACGACTTCAATGCGCTCAACAGCCTGTGCCAGCGCGGGCTGGTTTTTCACCATGGCACCATCGTTTTTGACGGCCCGATCGCCGCTGCTGTGCACGAGCACAAAAAGATCAGTGGCGTGGCGATGTGACGCAAGATCCACCACTCGGGAGATATGGGGGCCATGCAATGACAAATGACCGGCCACTGCGTGTCATGTGGTTGTTGAACCACACGTCCGCCAGGAAGTTTGAACTTCCGATGCTGAGGAGGATGGGCGTCCAGGAGTTTTTTCTTCCCAAGACGTTTTCGAACGACCCCACCTTTCGCAGCGCCTCGGTGGATTGGTCCGAGGACGCCCATCTGAGCATTCCGGCCGAGGATCTGCGTGTTCTGAACGACGCGGACTGGTACGCTGGCGCGACGCCCGATGCATGGCGGATCGCGGACCGACATTTCGACATCGTTTTTTTCATCCTGGTCGACGCTACCCTGATCGAGAATGCCGCGCGCTATTTCAAAGGGGTGCTTGTCTGGCGTGTTTTTGGGCTTGACCGGTCCCTGACGTACGACAAGGTTCTTCGGTACCTGTCTCCCAACGGGCGTGCTCGTCATGCGATGGAGGCATTGGGGGGACGCTTGTTTTTCGGCGAGGCCTATTCCCATCTGGCCGATCAGGAGCCCGATTTTCTGCGGGGCAGGCGTTGCTTTCTGCCCCTGGGCCTCGCGGATGCCACCACCCTGGGCGGGTGGGAGGGCAAGGATGCGCGGATCCTGTTCGTGTGCCCGGATATCGCGATCAATTCGTACTACAAAAAGGTCTATGGGGACTTTTTGCGTGACTTCGGCGAGTTTCCCCACCTGATTGGTGGGGCGCAGCCCGTGGCCGTCGACGATCCGAATGTTCTGGGATTTGTGCCACGGGAGCAGCACGAGCGGAACATGAAGCAGCTGCGTGTGATGTTCTATCACAGCAACGAGCCGTACCACCTTCATTACCATCCGCTGGAGGCTGTGCGGGCCGGCATGCCCTTGATCTTCATGGCGGGCGGGTTGCTCGACCGCATGGGTGGCATCGGTTTGCCCGGCCGCTGCACGTCGGTTCGCGAGGCCAAAGCCAAGCTGCGCCGTCTGTTGGCGGGCGATGCATCCTTTACGGCCCAGGTGGTGGACACACAGGCCGTGCTGCTGACCACCATGACCGAGGCGCATTGCCTGGAAGGGTGGACGTCCGGGTTTGCGTCATTGAGGCAGGCGGCCCTGGCTGCGCGCGCAGCCTCTATGGACACTGCGACGCCGCGGCGGCGCCAGCGGGTCGCCGTGATCGTGCCAATCGCCTACCGTGGCGGCACGCTGCGCGCGGCCAAGTTGATCGCCCAGGCACTGCGGCTGGGCAGCGCAGAGTGGGGCGAAGAGGCCGACGTGGTGTTGCTGCATGTGGACGATCCGGCGTCGTACCGCGACGATGATTTCCACGACCTCGGCGATGCGGTGGCGCGGCGTCCTTTCCGCTGGAAGGTGCTCACCGCCGCCGAGGCGCGGCGGGCCATGCGTTATGCCGGCTACAAGGACTGGGAGCCTGTGTCGCACGCCTATGTTGTCCCGGACGATGGCATCCAGCAGTTGCAGGACTTCGATGTGTGGTGCATGGTGTCCGACCGCCTGTCACTGCCGCTCTTGCCCATCAAGCCGGTGGTCATGATGGTGTTTGACTACCTCCAGCGCTATTGGGCGGTGCTGCCGCCGGGGGCCGATGCCAGTTTCATCCAGGCGGCGCGGGTGGCGGACCGTGTGCTGGTGACGACCGATTTCACCCGCCAGGACGCGCTTCAGTACGCGGGGCTGGCGCCGCACAAGGTCCGCCATGTCCCCATGCTGGCGCCGCTCTTCGAGCGCTTGGGCATGACCCCGCGCGAAGACAAGCCCCCCTACTTTGTCTGGAGCACCAACCTCGGCCCCCACAAGAACCATGGGCGCGCGGCAGAAGCCCTGAAAATCTATTTCGAGGAACTCGACGGCTCGTTGACCTGTGTGCTCACCGGCGTCAATGTGGCCGAGATATTGAACAGCACGGCGCCTCACCTGCGCGATTTTTCGCATGTCATGTCCCTCAGCAAGCGAACCCGGCGTGGTGTCAAGATCAAGGGTGAACTCCCGGATGTGGATTACCAGCGCAAACTGGCGGGCGCCCAGTTCCTGTGGCATCCGGCCCGCATGGACAACGGCACCTTCTCCGCGGTGGAGGCCGCGTGTCTGGGCACGCCCACCTTGTCAAGCGACTATCCCGCGATGCGTGAGATCGACCGCCAGTTCGGACTGGCCATGGCGTGGATGGACGGCACCTCGGCGAGGCAGATGGCCGAGGCCTTGAAGTGGATGGAGGTCCATGCCGCCGCCATGCGGGAGCGCTTGCCTGGCATGGACGCGCTGCGGGAGCAGGGCGTGCACAAGTTGGCTGGAGCCTACTGGCGGGAGGTGCGAGAGTGTCTGTGAACCAATACGGCATTTATGTCGTCTATCCGCCCACCGTGGACCTGACCGCCCAGGGACTGGGCCGCTACCTGGCGGCCTTCCTCAAAGGTGCCAGCGAACGGGACGACGTGCGCTTCGTCATCATCTGTCCCAGCTGGTCGGTGGATGCCATCCATGCGCTGCTGGACGCGGAAGGTGTGCCCAGGTCCCACTTGCAGATCGTCAGCCCCAAGGGCAAGCCCTATCTCCTGCGAGCCTATGAACTGGTGCGCGCTTTCTGGCAGCGCAGACCCAGCCTGGGCATCCTGATCCGCGCCAAGCGTGCCGTGGAGCGCACCTTCGCCCGCCTCACCCAAGGTGTGATCCAGCGGGTCGCTCGGGCGCGAACGCTGCTGGATCTGGCGGGGCTGCTGGTGTGGTTGCTGCCTTGCCTGCTGCTGGCTGTTGTGGCGCTGCCGCTGGCCCTGGTGTCGGCCGTGGCGGTGGGGGGCTTGTTGTTGTGGCGCAGCGCCACGGTGCGCGCATCGTCGAAGGTGCAGCGCGTGCTCGCGCTGTACGCGCGCGCCACGGCGGTGTTGGTCAAACCCCAGGACAGCGGCCTGGTGCTTCGGCTCTTCACCGCCATGCACGACGCCGAAACCGAGCGCATGGAGCGTTTGATCGGCAAGATGACGGATGTGCGTGCCTGGTACTGCCCCACCGCTTTCTGGACCGCCTTCAACCGGATCGATGCGCCTCGCCTGATGTGTGTGCCGGACGTCGTGCTGATGGATTTCCCCGTGGCGTTCGCGTCGCTCGGGGGCACCCGTGTCCTGGACACCTTCGAGGACATCCAGGGCGCCATCCGCGCGGCCGACCACTTGGTCACCTACAGCGGCGCGGTCAAGGCGCAGACCTTGGTCGATCGGCTGGGCGTGGCGACGGACCGGGTGCACGTGGTGCCCCATGCGCCCAATTCGCTGGACAAGTGGGTCGCGGTGACGGGGTTTCCGGACAACGAGGAAACGTCTCGTCGCTATTGCGGCAGCCTGTTGTTGGGCGCGCTGGCCAACAAATCGAACCGCGCCGATTACACCGCCGGTTTTGCCAACCGCGAGCTGAAGTTTCTCTTCTATGCCAGCCAGTTCCGCCCCAACAAGAACGTGCTGTCGCTGTTGCGCGCTTACGAGTTCCTGCTGCGCGACCAGGGTCTTGGCCTCAAGCTCCTGCTCACGGGCGACGTGGCGGCCCTGCCGGAAGTGGCGCATTTCATCGGCGAGCACCGCCTCGCGAACGATGTCATCTGCCTCAAGGGCTTGTCGGTGTCCGAGCTGGCCGCGTGCTACAAGCTGGCCACGCTGGCGGTGAATCCCAGTCTGAGCGAGGGTGGGTGTCCCTTCACGTTCACCGAGGCCTTGTCCGTGGGCACCCCGGTGGTGATGGCGAGGATTTCCGTGAGCGAAGAAGTGCTGGATGACCCGGCGTTGCAGGCGGTCACCTTTTTTGATCCTTATGACTGGAAAGACATGGCACAACGGATCCGTTTTGGTGTCGCGCACCGCGACCAGCTGTTGGCGGTGCAGTCGCCCGCCTACGAACGTTTGGCCCAGCGCACCTGGCGCGATGTGGTGGATGAGCACATCGACATCCTGGATCGCGTGGCGCGGCAGCGGGCGGGCGTGGAGGTGATCTCGTGAGCCGCGTGACCGTGGGGCTGGACGGCCGCCATGCACCGGCGGCGCTGGCCGGCTTGTGTGTCCTCGGCTTTGGCGGGCATGCGCGCTCCGTGCTGGATGTGGCGCTGTCGGCTGGGGTGAAGGACTTTTTTTTCGTGGATACCAATGCGGCAGAGGGCGAATCCCTGTTGGGTTTTCCCGTCCTGGCCGCCATGCCCGACAGCTTGCCGGCGGGGTGGGCGGTGTTTCCAGCCGCCGGTGCCAACGAACGCCGCGCAGGGCAGGTGGACGGTGCACTGCGTGCGGGCTGGCCACTGGCGACCCTGGTGTCTCCCCTGGCGTCGCTGGGGGTGGGCGCGACGATCGAGAGCGGCTGCTTCATCGGCCACCATGCGCACATCGGCCCCATGGCGCGCATTGGCACGGGCTGCATCATCAACACCGGCGCCCTGGTCGAGCACGAGGCCGTCGTGGGGGATTTTTGCCACGTGTCGGTCAATGCCGTGATGGCCGGACGCACCCGCATCGGGCGCGCGGTCATGATCGGTGCCGGTGCCACCGTGCTGGATGGGCTGTCCGTCGCGGACGGCGTCACCATCGGCGGTGGTGGGCTGGTGCACCGGTCGATTTCAGAGGCCGGCGTCTATGTGGGCGTGCCCGCGCGCCCGGTGGCTGCCTCGCGGACGCCGTGAGCTTGGGATGAGCAATCGGGCAGACGCTGGTGTCGTGGCTGGCATTTGAAAGGGAGGCGAAGTGAGCGCAGGTGAACATCTCAACAAGGTTCTGGTGTCCTTGGTGGTACCGGTCTACTCGGGTGCGCCCTATCTGCCGGAGTTGGTGAAGTCGATCGGACGGGTTCGCGACGCATGGGTGACGAACGCCGCGCCGCTGCACCTGGCGGAAGTCATTTTTGTCGACGACGATGCCATCGACGACTCCGCCAGGGTGCTGGACGAACTGGCCGCGACCTGCTCCTGGGTACGGGTGCTGCACCTGTCGCGCAACTTTGGCCAGCACCCGGCAACCATCGCGGGCATCCTTCACACCTGCGGCGACTGGGTGGTCACGCTGGATGAGGACCTGCAGCATCCGCCGGAAAACATCGCGGCGATGTTGCAGGTGGCGGTCTCCCGCCAGCTGGACATCGTCTACGCCCACGCGGTGGGCGGTGTGCATGAGAGCGCCCTGCGGGACATGGGCTCGCGTCTGACGAAGGGCCTCACGGGCATTCTGGCGGGCGACATGGGCGTGCTGAAGTTCAGCAGCTTCCGTGTCATCCGAGGCGCGATCGCCCGTTCGGCCAGCAGCGTGTGCGGCCATGAAACCTACTTTGACATCGCCTTGTCCTGGTTTTCCCGCCGCGTGGGCACCTTGCCCTTGCACATCAAGGACCGGCGTTTCATCGAAGGCAAGAAGAGCGGCTACTCGCTGCGCAAACTGCTGTCCCATGCGCGGCGCCTGGTCATGTCCAGCCGTGTCAAGGCCTTGCGCATCGGTGGCTACCTCGGGGTGGCGGCCATGCTGTTCGGGTCCGCGTTCGCCGCCTATGTGGCGTTCAGGGAGTTCTTTTCCCCCGGTGTTTTCGGGGCGCGTGGTTGGAGTTCCCTGATCGTCTCCAGCATGGTGTTCGGTGGCATGACCCTCTTTCTGGTCAGCGCGGCCCTGGAGTACCTGTCCATCCTCGTGTTGCGGGCGCAGGGCAAGCCCACGTTTTTTGTCGTCGACCGCAGTGGCGACGCGGCCATTGCGTCCTACTTCAAGGAGTCGGGCGCTTGATTGCCATGGAGCGCGCCGTCCGCCAGCCGGGTGGTGAGTCAAGCGTTCAGTGGGTGTTGGTCTTTGGGGTCGGCCTGATCGGGGAGACACTGGCAACCGAACTGTCCCGCCGTGGTTTTTCGGGTGCCACACGGCTCGCGTTTTCCTGGCAGCCGGCATCTCGCTCCAGGGCGGACGAGGCGGATGCGATCTGCGGGTGGGTGCACGCGCGTGTGAACCTCCACTCCCATGCCGGCACACCCGCCAGCCGCATGTCGATTGACATCGTCTGGAGTGCCGGGCGGGGCGGGTTCGCCTCGACCTGGGCGACGCTGGACATGGAGCTGGGCGCCTTTCAGGCGGTCACGGCCTTGTCTGCCCGTTTGATGGAGACGCTGCCGCAGGTCGCACACCGCTTTCACCTCACGAGTTCCGCCGGTGGTCTGTACGAAGGGCAGTTGAACGTTGGACCGGAGGCCGTGCCCGCGCCGCTGCGCCCTTACGGCGAGCTGAAGCTGGAGCAGGAGCAACAATTGCGCGCCGTAGCGGGGCCAGTGGTCAAGCGGATCTACAGGCCGAGCTCGGTGTACGGCTTTGTGTCGCTGAAGAGTCGGCTGGGATTGATTGCCACGCTCATCAACAACGGCATGCGCGGGCAAGTGACGAATATCTTTGCGGAGGCGCTGACCTTGAGGGACTACGTCCTGGTGGGCGACATCGCGACCTTCATGGCGCAGAAAATCGAAATCCAGGCGGCCGCGACGGATGACACCTATCTGTTGGCGTCGGCCAAACCCACTTCTGTCCATGAGGTGCTTGTCCTGCTGGAGCGGGTTCTGGATCGGTCCCTGTATTTTGTCTTCAGGCCCACCCAGGACAACACGGCCTCCAACACCTACAGCCCCCATGTCCTTGCCGATGGCTTTCATCCGCAAGACCTTGAGACGGGCATGAGGTCGGTGCTGCTTGGCATGCGCCATCAATTCTTCAAACACTTTCCCTGAGGTTGCCCCGCATGTCCGCACACGAGTTTGACGCACACGCCGACAGTTATCGGCAGACACTTGACGATGCACTCGCCATGGGCGGGGGCGACAGCCTGTACTACGCCGAGCGAAAATTCGCAGCGTTGCGGGCCTTCATGGCCGAGCGCTCACGCGCCACGCCAACGGCCGTCCTGGATTTTGGCTGCGGGACCGGGACCAACCTGCCCTTCTTGCGCGAGCTTTTTGCCGACGCCGCCTTGTATGGGGTGGACGTTTCGAGCCGCAGCCTGGAGCTGGCCGGCGAGCGCCATGTCCCAGACTGTCAGTTGACTTCGTACGATGGCAAAACCCTGCCCTTTGACGGGGCGAAGTTCGATGTGGTGGTGGTGTCCAACGTCCTCCATCACATCGAACCGCCACACCGTGCGGCGACGCTGAAGGAAATCGCCCGCTGCATGAAACCCGGGGGCCTTTTGGTGGTATTCGAGCACAACCCTGCCAACCCCGTGACACGCAAGGTGGTCCGGGATTGCCCGTTCGACGTGGGCGTGACACTGGTCAGGCAGCGTGAGATCCAGGCGGTTTTGCGTGAGCTGGGTTATCGGGTTGCCAGCCTCTGGAACATCATCTTCGTCCCTGCTGCCCTGAAGAAAATGAATCCCGTCGAGCGGTCGCTGCGGTGGTTGCCGCTGGGTGCGCAATATGCGCTGTTCGCCGAGTGGCAAGGGTAGGCGGCCGTGAACCAGCCGTTGCTGCGCAAGTTGTCACGTTTCGCCACGGTGGGTGTCGCGAACGCCCTGGTCTATGCCGTGGCAACACGCCTGTATGCCGATGTGTTCGCGGTCAGTGCCGCGGTCGCCAGCGGCCTGGGCTATGCGACGGCTGTGCCGTTGGCCTTCTTCGGACATCGGCACCTGACGTTTGAAGTCAAGGGGGCGTTGTCGCCGCAGTTTGTGCGATTCATCAGCACGCAGCTGTTGGGATTTTTCCTGGCTGTTGTCATTGCCTGGCTGATCACCGATCTGATGGGGCAGCCCATCTGGTTGGGGGTTGGGGCCACCATATTGGCGGTTCCGGCCGTGAGTTATCTGGTGATGGACAAGTGGGTGTTTGCCCGTCCATGAGTGGTGAGATGTCTCCCCTTTCGAGCCAAGCGCCCAGCGCTCGGAGGTGTCTGGTTGTGTTGCCTGTATGGCGTGGTTACTGAGGGTCGTTGGATGTCAAGGTTTGCCTATATCACCGCGTGTTTGTTGCTGGGGGGGCTTGTCGCCGCCGCGATTTGGTTGCCCTTCGGCTTCGAAATGGGGGGACTGATCGAAGAGTGGGGTCTGTTGGGGCTGTACAGCAAATTCGGCCATTTTTTCGTCTCTGGCCGAGAGGGCATTCTTCCCAGTCTGGCGATGCGGCCCCTGACCTTCCTGATGCCCGGCCTGGCGAACAAGCTGAGTCCTCACTCCTTCGTGCCCTGGCACCTGTTGCTGATCGTCGCCCTGGTGCTCAAGGGAGCCGTGGGGGGCTGGTTGGTCTTGCGGCTGTCGCACTCCAGGCTGTTGGGCGCCATCGCGGTGCTGCTGTTCATCGTCTATCCAGCGGACACGATGCACGTGTCGCTGCGGAGCCTGCACATCGACTGGGCCATCACCTTTGTGATGTTGGGGGCCTGTGCGCTCATCGTGGCGCTTGAAAGAGAGGGTGGTGGGATCGCGGCCTATGCCTTGGCGGCGCTCGCTGCCGTATTGAGCGTGTGCGGCATCGCCATGTACGAAGCCTCGTTTGCCATGCTCCTGCTGGTGCCGGGCTACTTCTTTGTCAACGCGGGTGCTCGGGGTGCGCTGGCCATTGCATGGCGACAGGCTCGGGTGTGGCTGTTGTGTGGCGTGGGGCTCGGGCTGTATGGCTGGTATCTGGCGGGTGTCAGTGGGACGGGCGGCAGCTATCAAGGCAGCCTGGTCGGGGGGGCCGGTATCGTCGGGCTGCTTGCTGCGACCTTGCCCAAGCTCTTCACGGTGGGCGCCGCGCACGTTTTGTGGGGCGGGTGGGTGGAGTCATTCCGGCTGACCATGGAGCAGCCTGTCAGCAACCTGATCTACTTGGCGGTGTGTACCGTGGTGCTCGTTGCGGCTGCCGTGATCGCCGTTCGCGTGCCGCGTGAGCAGCCTGTTGACGCGGTTTCGTCGGCAAGCGCGTTCAGGCTGATGTGGGTCGGTGTGGTGATCGCACTGGCGGGCTATTTCCCCTATCTGTTCTCCTTGCCCCACCTCTCGATCAGCCAGCGCACTTTCCTGGCCGCCAGCCCCGGGGCTGCCTTGGTCTGGGTCGGGGCCCTGGCGTTCATTGTCGGTCGCAGCCGGGTGCTGGCGTTGCTGGTGTCGTCTGCGGCGGTATTGCTGGGTCTGACCTTCCAGCTGCATCAGTTTAGCCACTACCAATACCTTTCGGATCTGCAGCGCAAGCTGTTGGGCGAGGTGGCCAGCCAATACGGACAGAGAGAAGGCGCCCCACCCATCGTGGTCAGGGATCACAGCAACCTGCTGGGCCACACATGGATGTTTTTGCCCGAGAACCTGGGCTATGCCCTGTCGTACATCGTTGGGCATCCCACGGGGCCCGTGGAAATCTGCCGGCAGCCCGCGGGTGAATGGATGCGCAGGGATGGCTTGGGGCGCACCGGGCATTGCCAACAAGTCGATGGGCAGTGGATTTTTGAAGAAGCCGAACCTGTCGGTGGCCCTGGCCTGCCAGCGCCTGGCGGGCCACGCAAAGCGATCAAATGGCCGGTCGCAACCACCGTGACGCTGGACGTGGGGCGAGACCTGACGACGATCGGCGGCGGTGCGTCAATCGCCGCAGGTGGGGCCGTTCCTGGCGCCCAGCTGGCGGTGGCCGACCCCACGGGGCTGTACGGGGTGCATTGGCCATTTGCCGGGAAGCTGTGGCAGTCGAGTTATCGCGTTCGCGATTGCTACCGCTGGGATTTTGGTGATGTCTGGAGCCTGGAGTTGCCTGTCCGCGGCAGCGGGTGGCGCGAGGCTGAGTGGACGGTATCGGGGCTCGACAAGGTGTCTGCCGCGTGGAAGACCGCACGGACCGGCAGTTTGTATTTTGAGTTGTTGCCTCGGGATGCTGACTACGTGCTGCGCTTCCGCTTGTCCGCGGCGGCCAATGATGCGGTCCTGAAGGGGCTTGGCTTGTTGGTCAACGGCACACCGCTGCCGGTTGCTCTGAACGGTCTGGAAGGCACCGTGGCCGTGCCCCCGGGTATGCTGAAGCGGGGGACAAACGTGTTGGCATTCGAGTCGGAGGTCGCCAGAGATTACTATGGCCTGTCCATCATGCTGGACCGTGTGACGCTTGAGCCTGGATCGACCAAGCAGGGCGTGGACACGCCAGCAGGCCGGGGCCGGTGTGGCGCATGATCGCCCTCACGGAGGAGGGGCGAAGCCCGCGCAGAGGACCGCAATGAAGCACTGGTTCGGCGCTCTCCCCAGCCGCTTCCTGCCCATTGATCCGCTGCGCCGTCGGCGGGTCATGTGGCTGCTTAACCACAAGACACTCATGCCGGCCGAAGTGGGCGTGCTGAGATCCCTGGGCTTGTCGGTGTTTGTGCCGAAAGTATTGCCCTCGGGGATTGAATTCTCAAGGGCGGTGGTGGTCAGGGACCATGACGAGGCATTGGCGCTGCCCGCAGCCGTCCTGCATCGTCTCAATGCCCATCGCTTCTACGAAGACGCCTGGCCTGACGATCTGGCACGGATGATCAACCGCCACTTCGGCACGGTGATCACCTCGGTGTACCAACGGCCGTTGACCGAGACGGCCAAGCATTTTTCAGGCCGAATCGTGGCCCGCGTCTTTGGTCGGGAGCATCCCCGGACCTACCATGAGATCATGTCGTTTTATGGCCTGGAGCAGGCCATACAGGCGTGTGGCGAACGGTTTGTATTGGGGCAGGGGTATGACGCCGTTGGCGAGGTGGAGCCAGACTACCTGGCGAAGGCCGCCATGACCTTTGCCGTCGCCGTTCCTGACATGATCTGGCAGCAACAGAATACCTGGACCGGAGGTGGCGAACAATCGGTGCTGCTGCTGTGTCCACGCATCAATGACAATCCCTACTACACGGACCTTTATCGAAGCGTCAAGGCGATGATGGGCGATATTCCCCATCGCATCTTTGGCAAACAGTTCTCCGACGTCGCAGATCCCTGCGTCTTGCCTTATCTGACGGACAGTCGGCTGCTGCAGCTCTACCGGGAGGCGCCTGTTTTTGCCTACCACTCGACAGAGCCTCGCCATGTCCACTATTCACCTGTCGAGGCCATGGTCATTGGAACGCCAACGCTGTACCGCCAAGGATCATTGCTGGATGGCCTCGCGGGCCGACCTTTAGACGGCTGCTGCCGCGATGGGCAGGAAATGAGGGAGAAAGCGCTGCGTTTGCTGGGCGGCGACCGACAACTCGCGGAGGCAATCCGCGATCAGCAACCTGCGATCACCCGGCATTTCTCGGTAGATCAGGCAAGGCATCAGTGGGGCCGCCTGTTGTGATGAACGGTCCATGTCCGGGGGCAATGACAGGGTACAGTTGCGCGCGCCGAGAGTCTAGGGTGGCGGGCCTTACAGAAATAAGGAATACGTGAATGTCAGAAGTGCGATCGGGCGTGCGGCATCTGCTGGCGATGCCCATGCTCTACAACCTCTTTCAAGATTTGGTGGGGGCGAATACCTGGCGGCGAGCGGTGGTGAACCGTGCCTTGACGCCGGTCTTGAAGGATGCCCGCCGCGGAGCGCGCGTTCTGGACATCGGCTGCGGCCCCGCGGAGGTGTTGTCCTACCTGCCACCGCATGTCGACTACGTGGGCTTTGACCGCAACCCTGCTTACATTGCCAGCGCGCAAGAACGGTACCGCGATCGCCAGGCCCGATTCGTCTGCGACGAACTGACGGTGGACTACGATTCGCAGGAGTCGGGCTTTGATGTCATCCTGGCGCTCGGGCTGCTGCACCATCTGGACGACGCGACGGCTGAAAGCCTGTTTCGCGCGGCCAGGCAACGGTTGAAGCCAGGGGGCTTCCTGCTCACGCTGGACCCTTTGTACGCGCCTGAACAGTCGGGGGTGGCACGCTACATCATTTCCAAGGACCGCGGTACCCATGTCCGGACGGAGAACGGCTACCGTGGACTGGCCGGGCGGGTGTTTGACCAAGTGGTTTGCCAAATAGACCACCACCCGCTGCGCATACCCTACACGGGCATCGTGATGTCCTGTGCTGTGTGAGGTGATGTTGGGTGCGCCGGGTTTTTGATGAGAACAATGGATTGGATTCAGGGGGTCTTTGTGTTTATTGCTGATCGAGGTTCCCTTGAGATACGCTGTTGTTGCGACGGTCAATTACGTTCTTCTGCTGGATATCCAGACGAAACAGGTCAAGGTCCTGGAATCTGACCAGGGCGAGTACTACGGTGTTTCGTGGTTTCCGAAGGGGACCGAGCTTGCCTTGTCCCGAAGTGGTCTGAACAATTCGGATCTGGTGGATCTGAGGTCTTACGCGCTGTCTGAGGTCGGGTGGGTGTCCCTGGGGGGCGATGCTTCAAGCCGATGCCTGTCTGCGCCGCACCAAATCCTCTGCGCGCCCGATGGGCGCGTGGTGTGCACCAACACCGGAAGGAACGCGATTTCGGTGTTGGACATGAGGCGGCCGGGCGTTGTCACCCATGCCAAGATCAGCGATTCCCATTGGGATCGACTGTCGCCAGCGGAGGCGACGGGTGATCACTTGAACTCGGTGTTCATTGAGGGCGATCGGCTCTATGTGCTGGCTCATGGGTTTGCCGCGGGGTCCCGTCTGGGTGTTTTTTCCTATCCGGATTTGGACCTGATCGACGTGCAGCCGTTGGCGCCCAGGACGGGCATGCACAACATCTGGATCACGTCGGAGGGGCAGCGGGTTGCATGTGATTCGAACAACGGGACGGTGGTGGATATCGATGTGGCAACCCCGTTGTGGAACAGCGGCGGCCCCATTTTCACGCGCGGGTTGGCTGCGACGCCCGACCATGTGCTGGTGGGTGAGAGCCAGGTGGCGTCGCGGGGCGATCGACGCCACTCGATGAGCGGTGTCTGGGTCTTGGACCGCCACACCTGGAAGGCCCTGGACTACATCGCGCTGGGTCCCTACGGCGCCGTGCATGAGATCAGGATCCTGGATGTGCCCGACCTGGCGCACCATGCGACTGTGTTTGCGGGGCTGGAGCACCTGATCGCGGCAAATGGGGCGTTGGGCGATTTTCAACGCATGCGCCTTGACGCTGCGGACTTGGCGTACCGCCACAGCTCGTTGTGGGATCAGTTTCAATTGGTATTCGGCGGGGCGCTCTATCTGGAGGATGGACGGCGTCGCGCAGAGGCCAATTCGCTGTGTTGCATACTGCGGGCGGCAGCGCCCTCGTCATCGGCAATGCGTTTTGATTACACCTTGGACGTGGCTACCGACGCATCGCATGTGTCCGCGATCGCCGGCTACCAGGGGGCAGGGGCCGACTCGCACATGACCGCCTTCTTGCTGGAAAAGGTGAATCCACAACAGGCCGCGTTGTCGGTCTGGCGACACGACGGCACCGCTTGGACGCGCCTGCCCGCGTTTTCCCACGCGGGCCTGCCCGTCGAGGGGCGTTTTGAATACGCACCCACGGCAACGGGTGCGACGGTCTCCATCAATGGTCAGGTGGTCCTGCGTGTCCGCGCCCAGGAGGTGGGGTTGGACGCCTGTGACCAGGGCGTGGGCATCCGCTGGACGGCGGCCACGGTCGGCGTGGGTTGATGGCGGGGCCGCGTCAGGCGCAATACGTCTGCAGGCGCTGGATGGTGCTGGACAAATCCGCGTTGGCCGGCACCGTCACATCCGCTGCTTCCGGGGGCTCGTAAGCACTGTCGATGCCGGTGAAGTTGGGCAGTTGCCCGTGCCGTGCTTTCTGGTACAGGCCTTTGGGGTCGCGTTGTTCGCAGACCGCCAGGGGCGTGTCCATGAACACCTCCACAAAACGCGAGGGGCCGATCAGTTCCCGGGCCATCCGCCGCTCCTGCCGAAACGGTGAGATGAAGGCCGTGAGCACGATCAGGCCCGCATCGGCCATGAGCCTGGCCACCTCGGCCACGCGCCTTATGTTCTCGACCCGGTCGGCGTCGGTGAAGCCGAGGTCCCGGTTGAGGCCGTGGCGCACGTTGTCGCCGTCGAGGATGTAGGTGCGCAGGCCCTGCTGGTGCAGGGCCTGTTCCAGCGCGTTGGCCACGGTGGACTTGCCCGAGCCGGACAGGCCGGTGAACCAGATCACCTTGCCGGGGTGGCCGTTGAGCCGTTCCCGGTCTTCGCGTGTGATGGACAAGGCCTGGCGGTGGATGTTGTCGGCGCGCCTCAGGCTGTGGTGCAGCATGCCGGCGGCGACGGTGGCGTGGGTGAAGCGGTCCACCAGGATGAAGCCGCCCAGCGCCTGGCTTTCGCCGTAGGGGCGGAAGGCGATGGGTTTGCTCAGGGCCAGGTTGCACACACACATGTCGTTCAGGTCCATCTGTCTGGCGGCTTCGTGCGCCAGCTGGTGGTGGATGTCCACCCGGTGCTTGATGGCCGTGACCGTGGCCCCCGCCCATTGCGTGGCGAGCTTGAGGTCGTAGGTCCGGCCCACCATGCCGTGGTCTTCGTGCATCCACACCAGCGTGGCCTCGAACTGGTCGCTGGTCTGCAGCGGCGCCTGGGCCAGGCTCAGCACGTCACCCCGGGAGGCGTCGATTTCCTTGTCCAGCGTCACGGTGATGGCGTCGCCTTGCCGGGCCGTGTCCAGGTCGCCGTCGGCCGTGACGAGGCGCCGCACCTGCGCCGTCTGGCCCGAACGTGTGACCCGCACGGTGTCGCCGGGCTGGACCTGCCCGCTGGCGACGCTGCCCATGAAACCTCGGAAATCCGACGTGGGGCGGCTCACCGACTGGATGGGCAGCGCAAAAGGGGCGGTCGCCTGCCGCTCGATGGCGACGGTCTCCAGCCAACCCAGCAGCGTGGGGCCGCGGTACCAAGGCATCTGGCCCGAGCGCTCGGTGATGTTGTCGCCCTTGAGGGCCGAGAGCGGAATGGGTGTGATCTGGCTGAAGTTCAAGTCGCGGGCGAAGTGCTCGAAGTCCTCGGAGATGCGGTGGAACCGGGCGTGGTCGAAGCCCACCATGTCCATCTTGTTGATCGCCAGCACCACCTGCCGTATGCCCATCAGGTGGGCGATGAAGGCGTGGCGGCGGGTCTGGGGCAGCAGGCCGTGCTGCGCGTTGACCAGGACGATGGCCAGGTCGGCGGTGGAGGCGCCTGTCACCATGTTGCGGGTGTACTGCTCGTGGCCCGGGGTGTCGGCGATGATGAACTTGCGCCGCTGCGTGGCAAAGAAGCGGTAAGCGACGTCGATGGTGATGCCTTGTTCGCGTTCCGCCACCAGGCCGTCCACCAGCAGCGCGAAGTCCAGCGCCTCGCCCTGGGTGCCGTGCTTCTTCGAGTCCTGCGCCAGGGCCCCGGGGGGGGGGTTGGAAAACAGCCCCGCGGAAAACAACAAAACCCCCCCGAGG
>NZ_JASATI010000032.1:0-53676 GCF_038440225.1 Hydrogenophaga sp. OTU3427
CGCGTTCTGCTTGACGGTGGAGCTGAGTTCCTCCATCGACGCGGCCGTTTCCTCCAGCGCGCTGGCCTGGGCCTCGGTGCGCGCGCTCAGGTCCTGGTTGCCTTCGGCGATCTCGCTGCTGGCGGTGGACACGGCCTCCGAACCCTGGCGCACGGCGCCGACCACGCGGCGCAAACCATCCTGCATGTGGGACAGGGCCTGGAGCAGCAGGGCCACCTCGTCCTTGCCGGAAGTGGTGATGTTGCGCGTGAGGTTGCCCTCGGCCACGGCGCTGGCGGTGTCGATGGCCTCACCCAGGGCACGCGAGATGCCACGCACCAGCATCCAGCCGAAGACCACCGCAAACGCAATGCCCAGCACGATGGCGGCGATGGAGGCCGTCCGGATCGTCTCGTAGCGCTCCACCGCCGCGTTGAACTCCTTTTTGCCTTCGTCAAACTGCAGCTTGACCAAGGCCGAGATGTTGTTGCGCACGGCGTCGTACAGCGTGTCCATCTTCTCCTGGTGCAGCCGCTTCGCGGTCTCCACGTCCTGCTTGCGCAAGGCCTCCTGCATGGGCCGCAGCACCCCGTCCAGAAACTGCACGCGCGACGCCTCGAACGCCTTGGCCAACTGCGCCTCCTCGGGGGTGAGCCGGGTGGCCATGTAGGCGGCCCACACACCGTCGATCTCCTTGACGTTGGCGGCAATGGCCTTGAAGTCGTCGGCCACGCTCTCGGGACGCGAATCGACCAGCGATTCGGTGATGACCATGCGGTTGCGCAGCACCAGGCGCTGCACGTCGGCCAGTTGCCCCACCGGGATCATGCGGTCCACGTACACCGAGTTGAAGGCGGCGTTGGTCGTGCTCATGCCGAACAGGCCTATCGCACCGATGGCGACCAGCAAAGCCGAGAGGACGCCGATCAGGATCAGCAGCCGGGTGGATATCTTGAGGTGGTTCATGATGGCTCCTGGGTGAGAACGGGCGGGGTGGGGAACGATGCACGAGGGCGGTCGGCCAGTTCGTCGACCGGCACCGGCCGGCTGAACAGGTAGCCCTGGAAGGCCGGGCAGCCATGGGCCACGAGGAAGTCCATCTGGGCCTGGGTCTCGACGCCTTCGGCCACGACGCCGAGGTCCAGGCTCTGGGCCAGCGACAGGACGGTGCGCGCGATCGCGGCGCCGTTGGGATCGACCAGCACGTCGCGCACGAAACTCTGGTCGATCTTGAGCTGGTCCAGCGGCAGACGCTTGAGGTAGCCCAGCGACGAATAGCCGGTGCCGAAATCGTCGAGCGAGAAACGCACGCCCAGCACCTGCAGGGCGACCATTTTCTGGACGGTTTCCTCCAGGTCGCTGTGCAGCATGCTTTCGGTCAGCTCCAGGCGCAGCTTGTGCGGGTCGGCCCCGGTTCGCTCCAGCACACGGCGCACCTGATCGACAAAATCCAGGCGGCGGAATTCGCGCGCGCTGACGTTGACCGCCACCGTCCAGCCCGAGCGCTGCGGGTGAGCGGCCCAGGCCACCAGCTGTTGGCAAGCTTGCTCCAGCACCCAACGGCCGATGGCTTCGATCAGTCCGGTCTGTTCGGCCAGCGGGATGAACTGGGCCGGCGACACCATGCCGCGCTGCGGATGGGGCCAGCGCACCAGGGCTTCGACGCCAACACACACACGATCGGCATCCACCACCGGCTGGTAGAACACCCGCAGACCCTGGGACTCGATGGCCTGGCGCAGGTCGGCCAGCAGGCGGGCGCGGGCATTGACCTCGGCCTGCAAGGCCGGATCGAAAAAGACCTGGCGGTCGCGCCCGGCGGCCTTGGCACGGTACAGCGCCATGTCGGCCTGCTTGAGCAGCTCGTCCAGCGGCTCGTCGTCGCCGCGGAACATGACCAGACCGACGCTGGAGGTGGCGTCCACGCTGAGCCCGTTGAAGTGGTAGCGCTCGGACAAGGCCTGCCGGACCTTGTCACCCAGGTCGCCGGCCATGGCGGTGGCGGCGGACAACTCGGTGCCCAGCTCGCCGAGCACCAGCACGAATTCGTCCCCGCCGAGGCGCGCGACGGTGTCGGTCTGGCGCACACAGCCCGCGATGCGCCGGGCCACCTGGCGCAGCAGCTCGTCGCCCTGGTCGTGCCCGAGGGTGTCGTTGACCTCCTTGAAATTGTCCAGGTCCATCAGCACCAGCGCTCCGAACTGCCCGCTGCGGGCCGACGCCAGCAAGGCGAGCTTGAGGCGCTCGTTCATCAGGCGGCGGTTGGCCAGGCCGGTGAGGGCGTCAAAGAAGGCCATGCGCTGCGCCTCGTCCTCGGCCTTCTTGCGCTCGGTGATGTCGGCGCGGATGGCGATGTACTGGACCGGTATGCCGTCGGCACCCACAAAAGGCACGATGGTGGTGTAGACCCAGTAGAGGGAGCCGTCCTTGGCCCGGTTGCAGATTTCGCCATTCCACACCTGGCCGCGCGAAATGGTGCGCCAGAGGTCACCGAAGAAGCCCGACGGGTGGTGCCCCGAATTGATGATGCGGTGGGTCTTGCCGATCAGTTCGCTGCGGGGGTACTGCGAGATGGCGCAGAACTTGTCGTTGACCCGCGTGATGATGCCCCGCGCGTCGGTCACCGCCACGATCGCGTGGGCGTCCAGCGCTGCCTTGAGTTCGGACACTTCACGCAGCGACTCGGTCAGGCGCTGGTTGCTGCGCTTGAGCTCGGAGGTGTCGCTGATGATGGACAGGGCGCCGACGATGTGGCCGTTCTCGTCCCGGTCGGGCACCATGAGCGTGGCGACGCTGACCGGCTGGTCCTGTCGGTTGACGGTGTTCACCTCGAACTCGCTGCGTTGCCCGCTCAAGGCCCGCTGGACATGGGGCCGCACGAGCGCCTGCAGATCGGGCGACAGCACGTCGTCGATGTGGTGGCCGACGATTTCGTCCACCGGCAGGCCGATGTGGTGAGCCTGCGACGAGTTCACGTAGCGGTAGTGCAGTTGCGAATCCAGGCGCGACACGCCCACCGGCACGTTGCGCAACATGGTCTCCAGCTCCGTCTGCTGGCGCCGCAGGCGCTGTTCGGCGTCGCTCAGACGCTGGTAGGGTTCGTGCACGCCGGCCAGGAAGGTGGCACGGTAGATGAAGGCAAAGGCCGCGATCTTGAACACATGGCCAACCACATTGAGGAAGTCCGACGGCGTGACGTAGCTGGTGAAGCACAGTTCACCCACGCCCATGACAAAGGCGGCCGCGCCCAGCCACAGGAAACGGGTGTCGGCGCGGCGTTGACCGAGCCCGAACAGGACCGCCGCCGCCGCCAGGTTGGCGCCGCACAGCACGTACTCGAACACCGCCTTGAACGGGGTCACGCCGATGCCGGGCACAAACGTGGCGGGGAAGCCCTCCAGGAGAAAGGTGCCGAAAACGAACAGCCCCAGGTTGACGAGCAGGCCCCAGGTCAGCCACAACACACGTGAACCGCTCAAACGCACCTGCAGGGCCACCAGCCACACCGCCAGCACCTCGAAGCTGCGGCCCATCAGCCAGAAGAAGATCGCCTTGGGCGTGCTGCTGTCGGTGATCAGCGAGGGCATGCCGGCGTACGTCAGCGCATGCAGCAGGTCGGCGCCGGCCACCACGGTGAAGCCGAACACCAGCACGTTGGACATGCCCGCGCCCGATCCGCTGAGGGTGTGCCAGGCCATGGACACCACCATCATCGAGATCACCACCGAAAACAGCTCCAGCAGCAGGTGCACCGACAGCAGGTCGCCCTGCCGGGAGACGAACAGGGGCACCGGCGGCATCATCAACACCAGCACCAGCAGCAACACCGAGCCCAGGCAGACGCCCGCTGCCCATTGGCGCTGCCGGGCCAGGGTGGACGGGGTCCGCGGGGCGGCTTCGGCGGTCATGGATCAGGTGGCAACGGCTTCCAGCAAACCCAGTTCATCGCTGGACATCAGGCGTTCGATGTCGACCAGGATCAGCATGCGCTGCACATCGCCCTGCGTCAGCGTGGCGATGCCGGTCACATAGGCGGTGTCGATGCCGCTGGCCAGCTGGGGCGGCGGCTTGATCTGCTCGGCCGTCAGGGCGATGACGTCCGACACCGAGTCGACCACGATGCCGATCACGCGCTTGCCGATGTTGAGCACGATGGTGGCGGTGATCTCGTTGTAGCTGGGCTCCTGCGCGAACTTGATGCGCAGGTCCACGATGGGCACGATGACACCGCGCAGGTTGACCACGCCTTTCATGAACGGCGGTGAATTGGCGATGCGTGTCGGTTCCTGGTAGCCGCGGATTTCCTGCACGGTGAGGATGGGAATGCCGTATTCCTCGCGCCCCAGGCGGAAACTGAGGTACTCACCCGCACTGGCTTGCGGGGCGGCCGTGGTTTGTGTGTTCATGGGCGTTGCATGTGGGTCGACGCTCCCCGGCGGGCGATGTGCCGCAGTGTGCGCCTTTTGGGCATCAGCGCTGTTGTTTGCTTCATACGTTACAAGCAGGGCGACAAATAGACAAACAATTTGCGTCAAAATGAATATCAAATGCCATGGTGTGTCCATAAATTCCAGGCCTCCTGGAGCAAATTGAATACCTGCGCGGCCACGGCCGCGTGGCAGGACACCGGTGGCTCGCCGTGAAACGCGCCTGTTTTCACCCGGCCTACCTGCGCAAGCTCTGCCAGCGGGCCAGCGACGAAGGGCATGACCCGGCCACCTTGCTGCGCCGCACCGGCATGGCCTGGGCCGAGCTGCAGGGCCGCGAGAGCTTTCTCTCCTTCGACGAAGGGCGGCTGGTGATCCTGGCCTGCCAGGCGGCCATCGGGCGCCCGACGCTGGCGCTGGAGCAAGGCCGCTCCACCCAGCTCTCGGACCACGGCAGCCTGGGGCTGCTGATGGCGTCCAGCGCCCACCTGCGCGATGCACTGCTGGCGTTCAACCATTTCAGCAACCTGCGCACCGGTGTCACCGAGGACCTGGTGCGTTTCGAGGACCGTGGCGCCTGGGTGGTCTGCGCCCCGCGTTTCCCGCTGGGCGACATCAAGGCCTTCACCATGGACCACCTGGCGGGCACGCTGAGCCGCATCTTCTCCGCACTCTCGGGCAGCACGCTCGACAGCGTGCACCTGGAGCTGCCCTGGCAGCCGCCGCCCTGGCGCCATGCGTACCACGCGCTGGCCGGCACCGTGCGCTTTGGCGCCAACCGCATGGCCTTCTGGCTGCCCGCCAGCCTGCTGGACAGGCCCTGCCACACAGCGTCGCGTTCGCTCTTCAGCGACGCCTGGCAGCTCTGCGATCTGCAGGTCAAACGCTTGTCACAGGTGGCCACACTGAGTGAAACCTTGCACCACACCCTGCTCTACAGCGAGGGCGACTGGCCGGGCGAGGCGCAACTGGCCGCGCAGCTGGGGATGTCGCGCAGCACGCTGGTGCGCCGGCTGCAAAAAGAAGGCAGCAGCTACCGGCGGCTGCTGGAAGACGTGCGCAAGCAGCGCGCCATGCGCCAACTGCGCCAGGGCGGCCAGTCGGTGAGCGAAATCGCCTACCGCCTGGGCTACACCAGCGAATCCAACTTCGGCCGCTCGTTCAAGCGCTGGCTGGGCATGACCCCCAACGCATTCCGCAACATGCCAGCCGAGCCCGAGCGCACCGCTCAGGCGGGTGCCGACAGCCGCAAGGACGTGACGCCGTCGTAGGCCGCCGCCTGGGCGCCCCGGCGCGGCGGCGCGCCCGGCGTGGCGCCATGGGAGGCGTCCAGCCGGAACACCGAGACCGCATGCACCAGTTCGGCCGCCTGAGACTGCAGGCCGGCCGCCGCGGCCGCGATCTCCTCCACCAGGGCCGCGTTCCGCTGCGTGGCCTGGTCCATCTGTGTCACCGCCGAACCCACCTGACTCACACCGGCGCTTTGCTCGGCGCTGGCGGCGCTGATGTCCTCCATGAGGGTGGTCACGCGCCGGATGGCCGACACGATCTCGCCCATGGTGCCACCGGCCTGATCCACCAGCCGGTTGCCCTGTGCCACGCGGTCGGCGCTGGTCGTGATCAGACCCTTGATCTGCTTGGCCGCCTCGGCGCTGCGCTGGGCCAGGCTGCGCACCTCGCCGGCCACCACCGCGAAACCCCGGCCCTGTTCACCCGCGCGAGCGGCCTCCACCGCCGCGTTCAGCGCCAGGATGTTGGTCTGGAAGGCGATGCCGTCGATGGTGCCGATGATGTCGGCGATCTGCTTGCTGCTGTCCGAGATGGCCAGCATGGTGCTGACCACCTGGTCCACCACCTCGCCGCCCTGGACGGCCAGGCTGGACGCCGACTGCGCCAGGCCGCTGGCGGCGCGGGCGTTTTCCGCGTTCTGGTTGACCGTGGTGGCCAACTGCTCCATGGACGCCGCCGTCTGCTCCAGCGCGCTGGCCTGCTGTTCGGTGCGGCCGGACAGGTCGCCGTTGCCCGAGGCGATCTCGGCGCTGGCGCTGGCCACGCGCTCGGCGCCCTGGCGCACGGCGCTCACCGATGCGGCCAGGCGCGCAGTCATGGTGCCCAGGGCCGCCAAGGTGCTGCCCGTATCGCCCGGGCGCAGGGCCATGGACACCGCCAGGTCGCCACCGGCCACGGCATCGGCCACGCGCTTGAGTTCACCGGGATCGGCGCCCAGCTGGCGCGTGACACGGCGCAGGTAGAAGGACAGGCCCACCAGGCCCAGCGCCACCAGCAGCACCGCGGCGATCACGGTGTTGCGGCTCATGTCGGCCAGATTCTGGATCTCGTCGATGCGCAGGGCCAGCCGCTCGCCCTGGCGCTTTTTCTCCGTGCCCAGCGGCGTGAGCAAGCGGTTGCTCGCCGGGATGGTCTTGTCGACCAGGAAGGCAAAGGCCTCGTCCTTCTTGCCCGCCTCGATGAGGGCGGCGTTGGCCTCGCCCTGCTTCCAGAATTCGTCCATCAGGGCCGGCAGCGGCGCGAAGGCCTTGCGCCCGTCCTCGTCGACCATGCCCTGGCCAAACTTGTCGAGCCGGTCGCGCAGCAGCGTCTTCTTGGCCGCCACGTCGGTCAGCGCGGTGCTCAGTTCCTCGACGTTGCGCGCCAGGATGGCGTGGCGCAGTTGCAGGGCGGTGCGGGTCACGTTCAGCTCCAGTTCACCGATCAGCATGAGCTGGGGCACGTTGGTCTAGTTGATGCGGTCGGCCGCGACCGACAACCTCGCCATCATCAGCCACACGATGCCGGCGGCCACCAGCAACAAGGCGATCAGGGCGCCACTGGTCAGGGTCAGGCGCTGCGCCAACGAGGTTCGGTTCATGGGGCTCTCCATGGTGGATTCGGCGTGGTGGCACGCCCCCGTTTTGGGGTTCAACCCATCATGCCACCGGCGGCATCGGCGTGAACGCAGCGGCACAAATGTAAAAAACGTCCAACCCGAACAGATTGCGCACACAAAGGTCTACACAAGAAACACATTCACACAGTTGCACGCCCCCCATCCGTGACAATCGCCGCACACGGGGCTTGCACCGTCTGTGGCGCCCCGGCTTCACCACCCACACGCCATGAAACACCACCTCCGCCTCATCACCGCCATCACGGCCCTTGCACTGCTGTCCACCTTGTCGGGCTGCTCCAACCTCTCCCGCCGCCAGCAGAACGCCGCCATCGGCGCCGGCGTCGGCGCCATCGGTGGCTCCATCCTGACCGGCGGCAGCACCCTGGGCACCCTGGGCGGTGCGGCCATCGGCGGCGTCATCGGCCACGGCGCCGACAGCGGCCGCGGCGGCCGCTGAGCACCGGTTCAGGGACAGAAGTCAATCCTTGGGCCGGCCACCCGGCTCGATGTGCTCGCCCAGAAAGTCGAGGAACTTGCGCACCGCCGGCACCAGACCACGCCGTGACGGAAACACAGCATGAAAGATGCCCTGCCGTGGCGCCCAGCCCGGCAGCAGCTGCACCAACCGGCCGGCCTGCAGGTCGGGCAGGCACATGTAATCGGGCAGCACCGCCACACCGGTGCCGGCCCGTGCCGCGCACAACAGGGTCAGCAAATCGTCGGCCACACAGCGCGGCCGGTGTTCCAGGACATGGGTGGCCCCATCGGGGCCCAGCAAATGCCACACGGCCCGTCCCCCAGGGGCCGACATGGCGACCGTGTCCATGCCGTGCAGGTCGGCCACGCTGCGTGGCGTGCCCTGGCGCGCCAGCTGCGCCGGCCCGGCCACCAGCAGCGCCTGCGTGGCGCCGAAATTCTTCACCACCAGGCTGCCGCTGTCGTCCAGGGTCTGGCGCACCCGCAACGCGACGTCGAAACCCTCCTCGATCAGGTCGACCGCGCGGTTGCTCACCTGCATGTCCACCGTGACCAGCGGATAGCGCGCCAGGAACTGCGGCAGGATGGGGCCCACCGTGGTTTGCGCCAGGGTCACCGGACAGGCGACCCGCACGGTGCCGCGCGGTTCGGTCTGCGCATGGGCCACGGCCTCGTCGGCGGCCAGCGCGTTGTCCCGCATGGCCACGCAATGGCGGTGGTACTGCTCGCCGACGGCGGTGAGCGAGAGCTTGCGGGTGCTGCGCTGCAGCAGGCGCACCCCCAGCCGCGTCTCCAGTTCGGCCACCCGGCGCGACAGCCGCGACTTCGGGATGCCCAGCGCCCGGCCGGCGGCGGCAAAGCCCCCGCGGTCCACCACCTCGGCGAAATACATCAGGTCGTTCAGGTCCTGCATCGCGCTGTTCCCAGGGTTTGTATTTAGTTAACTGTCCTACTGATGGAACGATGTATTGCATTTTGACCGACTTATCGAAAATTGCATCCATCGCCACAATTGATCCATCGCTGCACCTCGCAGCACCAACCAAGGATCACGCCATGAAACTGCTTCACATCGACGCCAGCGTGCTGGGCGCCAACTCCGTTTCCCGTCAACTGACCGCCGACACCGTGGCGCAGTGGGTGGCCAGCCACCCCGGCACCCAGGTCGAGTACCTGGATCTGGCCGTCGACGCCCCCACCCACCTGTCGGCCGAATCGTTGGGCTTTCGCCTGCCGGCCGGCGCCGACCTGAGCGAGGCGCAGCAACGCGAGAACGCGGTCTCCGAGGCCCTGGTGTCCCAGTTCCTCGCCGCCGACGTGATCGTGGTCGGCGCACCGCTCTACAACTTCTCCGTCCCCAGCCAGCTCAAGGCCTGGATCGACCGCGTGGCCCAGGTCGGCCGCACCTTCAAGTACACCGACAAGGGCCCCGTGGGCCTGGCCGGCGGCAAGACGGTGATCGTGGCCTCCACCCGTGGCGGCGCCTACTCCACCAGCGAAGGCGGCCGGGCGATGGAACACCAGGAAAGCTACCTGCAGGTGGTGTTCGGCTTCTTCGGCATCACCGACGTGCGCTTCGTGCGCGCCGAAGGTCTGGCCATGGGCGACGCCGCCCGCACCCAGGCCCTGAGCGCCGCCCAGGTGGACATCAAGGCCCACACCGCCACGGCGGCCAACGAAGCCGCCGCCCGCGCGGTGGCCTGAAGCCCCACGGGCCGTGGTCCGGGGCGCGCCGCTACACTGCAGCGCTACCCGGACCATTCCATGCCTTTTCTCTCCCTGGGCCTCGCGCCCACCCTGGCCCACGCCGCGCAGGCGCTGGGCTTTGTCGCGCCCACCCCCATCCAGACCCTGGCCATCCCGGCCGCGCTGACCGGCGCCGACCTGCTGGCCACCGCCCAGACCGGTTCGGGCAAGACAGCCAGCTACGTGCTGCCGCTGCTGCAGGCCTTCGTTCAGTTGCCCCCGCAATCGCCCCGGCGCACGCGCGCGTTGGTGCTGGTGCCCACACGCGAACTGGCCGCCCAGGTGGGCGAGGTGGTGCGCAGCCTGGCCCAGCACATGGCGCAGCGGGCGCCCGAGCGCCCGCGTGTCGCGGTGCTGTTTGGCGGCGTCTCCATCAACCCGCAGCTGATGGCCCTGCGTGGCGGCGCCGACGTGGTGGTGGCCACGCCCGGCCGCCTGCTGGACGTGGTGCAGCACAACGCGCTCAAGCTGGACCGGGTGCAGACCCTGGTGCTGGACGAGGCCGACCGCCTGCTGGACCTGGGCTTCGCCGATGAGCTGCAGCGTGTGCTGGCCCTGCTGCCCACACCCCGGCAAAACCTGTTTTTCTCGGCCACCTTCCCCGACGCCGTGCAGGCCCTGGCCGCCGGCCTGCTGCGCCTGCCGCAGCGCATCGACGTGCCGGCCGACGACAACGTCGCACCGCTGGTGACGCAGCGCGCCATCCAGGTCGACACCACGCGCCGCACCCAGCTGCTGCGCCACCTGATCGAGACCGAGGGCTGGCCACGGGTGCTGGTCTTCGTGGCCACCCAGCACGCCGCCACCACGGTGGCGGGCAAGCTCAACCGGGGCGACTGCTACGCCACGCCCTTCCACGGCGGCCTGAGCCAGGGCGCGCGGCAGGAGGTGCTGGAGGAGTTCAAGGAACACCGCTGGAACGTGGTCGTGACCACCGACCTGGCCGCGCGTGGCATCGACATCGAGGCCATGCCGGTGGTGGTCAACTACGACCTGCCCCGCTCGGCCGTGGACCACGTGCACCGCATCGGCCGCACCGGGCGCGCGGGCGTGGAAGGCCTGGCCGTGAGCTTCGTCACCGCCGCCAGCCTGGCGCACTGGCAACTGATCCAGAAGCGCCAGGGCATGAGCCTGCCGCTGGAGACGCTGCCCGGCTTCGAACCCACCGAAACACCCCCACCACCCGCCCCGGGCAACGGCGGCATCAAGGGCACACGCCCGAGCAAAAAAGACAAACTGCGCGCGGCCGCCGCCGCACGCGGCACCGGCCAGGGCTGACCCAGGAACGGCTCCTCGGCGACCCCGCGAGGGGGTGTGGCCCAGGCGCTTTGGGTGTTCCCAAATGCGGAATCGTGGAGCTCGAATAAGGAACGACATACAGTCGATCCGAGCCCCACGACAACACCTGGAGACACACGCATGGACCGCCCCCCGCAGGACAACCGGCGCCGCACCTTCTTGCTTCGTTCCGCCGCCGGTGCCGCATCGGCCGCCGCGCTGGCCGTGCCACAAGGCGCGCAGGCACAGGTGGCGGCAACCGCTTCCGCCGCACCGGCCCCCGTGGGCTACCGCTGGCTGCTGCCCTCCGAACAGGGTTTTGTGGAGGCGCTGGTCAACCACATGTGCCCGGCCGACAGCCACAGCCCCAACGGCATGGACATGGGCCTGCACATCTACTTTGACCAGGCGCTCGCGGGCGAGTGGGGCCAGGGCGCCCGCCTCTACCTCAAGGGCCCGTTCATCAAGGGCACGGCCAACCAGGGTTACCAGCTGGGCCTGACGCCGGCGCAGCTGTTCCGCGCGGGCACCGAAGGCCTGGTCCTTTACTGCGCCAAGCAATACGGGAAAGCTTTCGAAAGCCTGAGCCCCGCCGACAAGGACGCGGTGCTGCAGGGCCTGCAGGCCAACCGCATCACGCTGCCCAACGAGGTGCCCGCCAACACCTACTTCGCCCACCTCTACCAGCTGTTCGTCGAAGGCATGTTCTCCGACCCGGTCTACGGCGGCAACCGCAACAAGATGGGCTGGAAGATGATCGGCTACCCCGGCGTGTCCACCAACAACCGGCAGAACATCGTCCGCTTCAAGAACCGGCCCTACCAGGTCGAGCCGACCAGCATCGCCGACATGAGCTGAGCACCGCCACAAGGACACAACATGAAAAACCTCAAGGAAGTCGATGTGGTGCTCGTGGGCGCTGGCTGGACCGGCGGCATTCTGGGCAAGGAACTCTCGGAGGCCGGCCTGCGGGTCGTCTGCCTCGAACGTGGCGGTCCACGCAACCCGGCCGATGATTTCACCGTGCCGCGCATGCGCGACGAACTGGCCCTGGCGCAACGGCACAGCATGATGGTCGACCCCAACGACCAGACCGAGACCATACGCAACCACGCCACCGAAACCGCCCTGCCCTACCGCCGGCTGGGCTCTTACCTCATGGGCACGGGGGTGGGCGGTGCCAGCACGCACTGGAACGGTCACACCTGGCGCTGGAACAACACGGACCTCAAGATCCGCAGCATGTACGAGGAAAAGTACGGCAAGAAATTCATCCCAGAGGACATGGGCATCCAGGACTGGGGCGTGAGCTACGAGGAGCTTGAGCCCTATTACGACAAGTTCGAAAAAGTCGCGGGCATCTCCGGCAAGGCCGGCAACATCCGCGGCCGCAAGGACAAGACGGGCAACCTGCACGAGGCCCCCCGATCCGACGAGTACCCCCTGCCGCCGCTGGAGAAAAGCCTGGCCGGGGAACTGTTCGAAGCCGCCGCCACGGCCAAGGGCTACAACGCCTTTCCGCGCCCGACCGCCAACGCCTCGCGCGCCTACACCAACCCCGACGGCGCCAAGTTCGGCGAATGCCAGTACTGCGGCCACTGCGAGCGATTTGGCTGCGAGGCCAACGCCAAGGGCGGCGCCCACATGACGGTGCTGCCGGCCGCGCAGAAGCAGCCGACCTTCGAGCTGCGCACCCACGCCTGGGTGACCAAGGTGCTGCGCGACGCCTCGGGCCGCAAGGCCACCGGCGTGGTCTACACCCACATCGTGACGGGCGAGGAATACTTCCAGCCGGCCAGCGTGGTGGTGCTGTGTGCCTACGCCATCAACAACGTGCACCTGATGATGGTCTCGGGCATCGGCGAGATCTACAACCCGCAGACCGGCAAGGGCCTGCTGGGCAAGAACTACTGCTACCAGACGGGCGCGGGCGCGACGCTGTTCTTCGAGGACAAGCTGTTCCACCCCTACTTCGCCACCGGTGGCATCGGCATGACCATCGACGACTTCTTCGCCAACTGGGACTTCGACCGAGCGCCCCACGGCTTCATCGGCGGCTCCACCATCGGCGCCGGCATGTTCGGCGGCCGCCCCATCCAGTACCGCCCGCTGCCCCCCGGCACACCGGCCTGGGGCAGCCAGTGGAAGGCGGAAACCGCCAAGTGGTACGAGCGGGCCATGGGCATAGGCGCCAGCGGCAGTGTCATGCCCAACCGGGGCAACTTCCTCGACCTCGACCCCACCTACACCAACCGCTTCGGCCAGCCCCTGGTGCGCATGACCTTCGAATACAAGGACAACGAGAAGAAGACCTCGGCCCACGCGGCCCAGGTCATCAACGAGCTGGCCGAGTCGATGAAACCCGCCAAGCTGATCCGGGCCACCACCCGCAACAGCTGGAATTCCGTGCCCTACCAGAGCACACACAACACCGGCGGCACGATCATGGGCACCAACCCCGCCACGTCGGTGACCAACAAATACGGCCAGGTCTGGGGCGTGGACAACCTGTTCATCACGGGGGCATCGCTGTTCCCGCACAACTCGGCCTACAACCCGACCGGTCCGGTGGGCGCCCTCGCCTACTTCGCGGCCGACATCATCAAGAACGTCTATGTCAAGAAACCCGGGAAACTGGTCGATGCGTAAGTGGAAACACCTCGGACACTGGGCCGCCCTGGCCTGCCTGCCCCTGGCCGCGCAGGCCCAGGTGGCGGCAGCGCCCAAAGCCTTCGAAACCTGCGTGGCCTGCCACAGCTTCAAGGCCGGCGAACACCTCAACGGCCCCAGCCTGCACCAGCTGATCCAGCGGCGCGCGGGTTCGGTCGAAGGCTTTCGCTATTCCGGCCCGATGAAACGCAGCAGCGTGGTCTGGGACGCCGCCAGCCTGCGCGACTTCCTCAAGAACCCACAAGCCCTGATGCCCGGCAACCGCATGCCCTACTCGGGCACGGACAACAACGCCGAGCTCGACGAGTTGGTGGCGTTTCTGGTCAGGGTGGGTGGGCAGCCCTGAGCGATCACGCCCAGCTCATTCCACGGTCACGCTTTTCGCCAGGTTCCTCGGCTTGTCCACGTCCGTTCCACGCGCCAGCGCGGTGTGGTAAGCCAGCAGTTGCAGCGGCACCACGTGCAGCAGGGGGCTGAGCTGGCCGTAGTGTTCGGGCATGCGGATGACGTGCAGGCCTTCGCTGCTCTGGATGTGGGTGTCGGCGTCGGCCAGAACGTACAACACACCGCCGCGCGCGCGCACTTCCTGCATGTTGCTCTTGAGCTTTTCAAGCAGGGTGTCATTGGGGGCGACGGTGACGACGGGCATCTCACTGGTGACCAGGGCCAGGGGGCCGTGTTTGAGTTCACCGGCGGGGTAGGCCTCGGCGTGGATGTAGCTGATTTCCTTGAGCTTGAGCGCGCCTTCGAGGGCGATGGGATAGTGCAGGCCACGGCCCAGGAACAGCGCGTTCTCCTTGCGCGCGAACTGTTCGGCCCAGCCCACCAGCTGCGGCTCCAGCGCCAGCACGGCCTGCAGGGCCACGGGCAGGTGGCGCATGGCGCGCAGGTGCTCGGCCTCCTGTGCCTCGGTGAGGCGGCCCTTGGCCTGGGCCAGCGCCAGGGTCAGCAGGAACAGCCCGGCGAGCTGGGTGGTGAAGGCCTTGGTGCTGGCCACACCGATCTCGACCCCGGCGCGGGTGATGTAGGCCAGCTTGCACTCGCGCACCATGGCGCTGGTGGCCACGTTGCACACGGTCAGCGTCTGCGTGAGGCCCAGGCTTTGTGCGTGGCGCAGGGCGGCCAGGGTGTCGGCGGTCTCGCCGCTCTGGCTGATGGTGACGACCAGGGTGCGCGGCTCGGGCACGCTGGTGCGGTAGCGGTATTCGCTGGCCACCTCCACCTGGGTGGGCACGCCGGCTATGCCTTCGAGCCAGTACTTGGCCACGCAGCCGCTGTAGTAGCTGGTGCCGCAGGCCAGGATGAGCACGCGGTCGATGTCCTTGAACACCCGCCAGGCGGCTTCGCCCGGCTGCCCGTCGGGACCGATGCCGTCGAACAGCTCGGGGGCGATGCCGGCCACGCCCTGGAGCGTGTCGGCGATGGCGCGCGGCTGCTCGAAGATTTCCTTCTGCATGTAGTGCCGGTATGGGCCCAGCTCGGCCGCGCCGCTGTGGGCGCGCACGGTCTTCACCGGGCGCTGCTCGGGCGTGTAGGGACGGCCCTGCATGTTGGTGATCCAGTGGCGGCCCAGCTGCAGGTCGGCAACGTCGCCTTCTTCCAGGTAGACGATCTGGTCGGTCACGCCGACCAGGGCCATGGCGTCGCTGGCCAGGTAGTGTGAACCGTCGGCCCCCACGCCCAGCACCAGCGGCGAACCGGCACGGGCGCCCACCACGCGCTGCGGTTCGTCCTTGTGAAACACGGCCACCGCGTAGGCGCCGTGCAGCCGCGCCACGGCGGCCAACACCGCCTGCGCCAAGTCACCGTCGTAAAGCGCATCCACCAAGTGGGCGATGACCTCGGTGTCGGTCTGGCTGGTGAACACGTAGCCCTTGGCCTGCAGCTCGGCGCGCAAGGCCTCGTGGTTTTCGATGATGCCGTTGTGCACCAGGGCCACTCGGGCGGGGCGGGCCTCGGCGTCGCCGGGGCCGTGGCTGAAGTGGGGATGGGCGTTGTGCACCACCGGTGCGCCATGGGTGGCCCAGCGGGTGTGGGCGATGCCGGTGCCGGCGGCCAGGGCCTCACGTGCCACCTGGGCCTGCAGTTCGGCCACGCGCGCGGTGCTGCGGCTGCGCTGCAGACCACCGCCCGTGTGCACGGCCACGCCGCAGGAGTCGTAGCCCCGGTATTCGAGGCGTTGCAGGCCTTGCACGAGGACCGGAACGATGTTGTGCGCGGAGACCGCGCCGACGATGCCACACATGTTGAAAGCCTTGCCGGTGTTCGAAGTGCCCAGATGTTAGGCAAGTCAAAAGGAAATTATTTAACTATTTTTACTTGTTTTTGATGGTTTATTTCATTATCATAGGTTGGTGTATTTTTATTCCATTTAAATAGAGTTTATGGAATCATTGGACCTTGACGACACCGACCTGCGCCTGCTGGACCTGCTGCAGCGGGACGCTTCGCGCTGCAACAATGCTTTGGCTGAGCTGGCCAAGGTGTCGCCGCCCACCAGCCTGCGCCGCATCAAGCGCCTGCGCGAGCTGGGGGTGATCGAGCGCGACATCGCCCTGCTCAACCCCGACCGCCTGGCCCCCGTCCTGGGCCATGGCCTGACCGCCCTGGTCGAGATCAGCCTGGACCAGCAGAGCAGCGAGGCGCTGGACCGCTTCGAGGCCCGCGTGGTGGCCGATGACGCCGTGCAGCAGTGTTACCGCGTGAGCCCAGGCCCCGATTTCATGCTGGTGCTGCACTGCGCCGACATGCCGGCCTACTTGGCGCTGACCCAGCGGCTGTTCACCGCCGACGCCAACGTGCGCAACGTCAAGGCCTTCTTCAGCGTCAAGCGGGCCAAGTTCGCGCCCAGCCTGCCACTGAACCGATCCCCCCACTGAGTCTTCCGCATGCCCGCCCTGTTTCCCCGCCACGTCGCCATCGCCATCATCATGGGCGTGGCCTGCGCCTTCGCCGCCAACCACGTCGCCGCGCGTTTCGCCTTCGACCACGGCGCCGGTCTGCTGCTGGCCATCCTGTGCCGTTCGGGCGCCACCCTGCTGGTCCTGGCCGGCCTGGTGTGGTGGCAGCGCGAATCGCTGCGGCTGCCGCCCGGCACCGCGCGCTGGCAACTGCTGCTGGGCCTTCTGATCGCCGTGCAAAGCCTCTGCCTGTATTCGGCCGTGGCGCGCATCCCGGTGGCGCTGGCGCTGCTGATCGGCAACACCTTTCCCATCCTGCTCGCGCTCATCACCTGGGTACTGGGCGGGCCACCACCCAGCAAGCGCACCGCCGCCATCATGGCCGTGTGCCTGGTGGGCCTGGTGCTGGTTCTGGACCTGCCCACCCGCCTGGCCGGGGTGGATGGCAGCGATCCCCGCTGGTGGGCCGGCGTGGGTTTTGCCATGGTGGCCGCCACCGTGTTCGCGTTCGCCCTGTGGCTCACCGACCACAAGCTCAAGGCCTTGCGTGGCCCCGTGCGCAGCTTCATGACCATGGCCATCGTGTTCAGCAGCATGGCACTGGCCGGTGCGGCGGGCCTGGTGCCCGGCGGCATGAGCTGGCCGCAGGGCACGCCGGGTTGGCTGGGCCTGGTCTGCCTGATGCTGCTCTACGGCGTCGCCTTCAGCGTGTTGTTTCTGAGCTTGCCGCGCCTGAACATGGCCGAGAACGCACCGGTGATGAACATCGAGCCCGTGGCATCGCTGCTGCTGGGCTGGCTGATCCTGGGCCAGACCCTGGCGCCCGTCCAGCTGCTGGGCGGCGCCGTGGTGCTGTCGGGCATTGTCTGGCTGGCCAGGGGCAAATAACCCCCCGCGCCGCTTCGCGCCCCCAGGGGGCGACACCTGCGGGCCGGCCGAGCCGGGCCCACGGTGTCCCCGGCGGGGTCACAAGGCGCCACCGGACCACGCGCCGGAGACGCAAACAAAAAATCAGCCGGCCTTCTTCGTAGGGCGTTGCCAGTTGGCGATGCTGACCTGCTTGCCGCGCGCCACGCTCAGGGCGCCGGGGGGCGTGTCCTTGGTGATGGTGGAGCCGCCGCCCACGGTGCCGCCAGCGCCCAGCGTGACCGGCGCCACCAGCACGCAGTTGCTGCCCACGTGGACGTCGGCCTCGATCACGGTGCGGTGTTTGTGGGCGCCGTCGTAGTTGGCGGTGATGCTGCCGGCGCCAAAGTTGACGCGTTCGCCCACGGTTGCGTCGCCCAGGTAGGCCAGGTGGTTGGCCTTGGCGCCGGCGGCCAGGCTGCTGTTTTTCACTTCCACGAAGTTGCCGATGTGCACCTCGGCCCCCAGCCGCGCGCCGGGGCGCAGCCGCGCAAACGGCCCCACCAGCGCACCCGGCCCCACGGTGACGCCGGCCTTCTCGCCGTCGATGTGGGTGAAGGGGTGGATCACGGCGCCGGCCTCGATCACCGCGTTGGCGATCACGCAGTGGGCGCCGATGCGCACGCGCTCGCCCAGCACCACCCGGCCTTCGAACACGCAGTTGACGTCGATCTCCACGTCGCCGCCACAGACCAGCTCGCCGCGCACGTCGAAACGCGCCGGATCGGCCAGGCGCACGCCGTCCGACATGAAGCGGTCGGCCAGCCGGCGCTGGAAGGCGCGCTCCAGCTCGGCCAGCTGCGCCGGGCTGTTGACGCCGGCCACCTGCACGGCGTCGTCGATGCGGTGGGCCTTGACGCCTCGGCCGTCGGCCACGGCAAACTTCACCACGTCGGTCAGGTAGTACTCGCCCTGGGCATTCTTGTTGTCCAGGCGCGCCAGCCAGCCGCGCAGCAGGCGCGTGGGCACGGCCATGATGCCGCTGTAGATCTCGCCGATGGCGCGCTGGGCTTCGCTGGCGTCCTTGTGTTCGACGATGGCGGTGACATCACCCCCCGCGTTGCGCACGATGCGGCCGTAACCGGTCGGGTCGGGCATGTCCAGCGTCAGCAGGGCCAGGTGCTGGCCATCACAGGTGTCCAGCAGGGCACTCAGGGTGTCGGGCTGGGTCAGCGGCACGTCGCCCGACAGCACCAGGGTGACGCCGTCATCGGCCAGCAGCGGCACGGCCTGCAACACCGCGTGCCCGGTGCCGAGCTGCGGCTCCTGGCGCACAAAGCGCAGCGGCAGATCGGGCACGGCCTGGGCCAGTGCGGGCTCCACCTGGTCGGCGCCGTGGCCGGTGATGACCACCGCCTGGCGCGCCGATAACCGCGCGGCACAGTCGAGCACGTGCACGGCCAGCGCGCGCCCGCCCAAACGGTGCAACACTTTGGGCAAGGCGCTTTTCATGCGCGTGCCCTTGCCGGCCGCCATCACCACCACATCCACACGCTGGCTCATGAACACTCCAATCGATGCCGCCCGAACCGGTGCGCCGGGCTTGTCGCTTCGGATTATCGGCGCGCTGGTGCTGACCCTGCTGCTGCAGGCCTGCAGCATGGCCACGCTGGGTTACAACCGCGCGAGCGGCCTGGCCTACTGGTGGCTGGACGGGCTGGTGGACCTGCAGGACGCCCAGAGCGTGCAGGTGCGCGCCGACCTCGATCAGCTCCACCAATGGCACCGCCGCCAGGCCCTGCCGCGTTACGCCGAGCTGCTGCGCAGCTGGGAGGCGCTGGCGCTGCGCGACATCGGCCCCGACCAAGCCTGCGAACAGTTTGAGCTGGCGCGCGGCCTGCTGCTGGAAACCCTGCCGCGCAGCGTGGCGCCGCTGGCGGCGCTGGCACAGACCTTGTCGCCAGACCAGTTGACGCACCTGAAGCGGCAATACGCCAAGGACAACCAGAAGTTCCAGGACGAGTACATCGATGCGCCGCGGCAGGGCCTGGACCTGCGGGTCAAGCGCATGACCGAGCGCATGGAGATGTTCTACGGCCGGCTCGACACGGAACAGCGCCGCCAACTGCGCGAGCAGATGGGGCGCGGCAACTTCGATGCCCGGCGTGTGCTGGCCGAACGCGAACGCCGACAGGCGGACATCCTGGCCACCGTCGGCAGCGTGCGTGCGGCGCCCGCGCAGGCCCAGGCGCTGGTGCAGGCGGTGATGGGGCGCAGCGTCGAATCACCCCAGGCCGACTACCGCGCGCTGTCGCGCCAATGGATACGCGAGGGCTGCGCCCAGTTCGCGGCCCTGCACAACAGCACCAGCCCCGTTCAGCGCGAAGCGGCAGCCAAGGCGCTGCGCGGCTACCGGGACGACATGCTGCTGCTGGCGCGGCAGGACTGATGCCAGCCCACGGCTTCAGGGCTTGTGGGACGCCACGATCCGCTGCACCGTGCCATCGGCCCACATGCGGGCCAGGGCCTGGTCCAGCGCCTGGCGCGCGGGCGCCAGGTGCGGGGCCTGGTTGAACGCGAGGTAGAAGGGCTGGTAGGCCAGCGGCGGTTCCGCCGCCTGGATCAGGTGGCTGTTGCCCGTGACCCGCAGCGCGTGCTGGCCGATGAGCTTGGGCGCCATCGCCACCTGCCCGCGCCCACCCGCCAGCATACGCATCACCAGCGCGTAGTTGGCGGCCTCGTGCACCGTCACCTGCCGGTTGGCGATGGCCTGGTCCAGTTGGGCGGCGGTCAGCGCACCGGCCAGCTTGATGAGGTCCAGCCCGTGGATGGCGGTGACGTCGCCACGCCAGCGCACCGCCGCGTCGTTGCGGAAGAACAGGCTTTGCTCCGAGACAAAAATGGGTTGGTCGCCAAAGGCCAGTTCCGCTTCGCGCTGGGGTGAGCGGATGGTGGGAATGAGGGCATCGACACGCTGGTCACGCACCTCGGCGTAGGCACGCGCCCAGGGCATGATGTCGATGCGCGGCTCGTAGCCGGCCTGCCGCACGGCGGCGGTGACGATCTCCACCACCAGGCCCTGCACACCCGCGGGGCCGGCCGTGATCAGCGGCGGCACCTCCAGCCCGACGATGCGCAAGGTGGGACGCGGCGCCACCGGCGCCGGCATCTGTGCCTGCGCCAGCCCACCGGCCAGCACCAGCAGCCAGCCCGTGAGCCACCGCGGCGCCCAGGCTCGGAACCCACCGCCGCTCGGACGGCACCCGCCCAGGTTGTCGTGTTCTGTCATGGCATGCCCCTCACCCTGATCAAGCTGACGGTGCCGCGGCCTGAAGCGGGCGGTGCTCGGCGTACCAACGCTCGAAATCCGCGGCCGCCATCGGCCGACCAAAACAATAGCCCTGCAGGCGGGTGACGCCCAGCCGCTCCAAGGCGTCCGCGATGTCACACGACTCCACCCCTTCGGCGATGGTGTCCAGCCCCATGACCTCGGCGATCTTGATGATGGTGTCGATCATCGAGGCGCCGATGGGCGTGTGGATGCGGCGCACGAAGGAGATGTCGATCTTCAACTCGCGCAGTGGCATGTCGTGCAGTTGGGACAAGGACGCATAGCCGGTGCCGAAGTCGTCCAGCGCCAACTGGAAGCCGGCCTGGCTGAGTTCGGCCAGCCGCTGGGACGCGTCGTCCACGTCCAGCAAGGCCACGCTTTCGGTGATCTCCAGCACCAGGGCCGCCGGCGGCACGCCGTGGACCGCCAGCGAGGCCAGCAGCTGCGCGGTGAAGTCCTGGCGGTAGAGCTGCCGGCTCGAGACATTGATCGAGGCCTTGATGTCCATGCCACGGGCCCGCCACCGCCCCAGTTGGGCGACCGCCTGCTCCCAGATCGAGTGCCCCAGCTCATGGATCAGGCCGGCCTCCTCGGCCAGGGGGATGAAGACCGCGGGGCTGACCCACCCCAGCTCCTCGTCGTGCCAGCGGGCGAGCACCTCGACCATGTCGCATTCGCGCGTGCCGCTGCGCACGATGGGCTGCATCCAGGCTTCGATGTCGCCCCGCTCCACCGCCTTCATCAGGCGCTGGCGCACCCGCGCGTGGTGGCGCTGCTCCTGGCGGCCACGCAGCTCCTCGGCCCACATGATCTGGTTGCGGCCCTGTGATTTGGCCACGCCCTTGGCCTGCTCGGCCGCCAGCATCAGATCGTCCGGCGTGGCGCCATCGTCGGGGTACAGCGCCACGCCCACGCTGGTGGTCAGCGTGATGTGCTCGTCCATCAGCCCATAGTCGCGCTTGAGGCACTGGTGCAGGTTTTCCACCCGGGCCGCCAGGTCGGTGGTGGAGGCAACGTGGGGCAGCAGCAGTGTGAACTCGTCGCCGCCCCAGCGGGCCACGGTTTCGTCGCCATGTGCATGGGCCTTGAGGCGCTTGCTGAACTCGATCAGCAGTTTGTCGCCGGCCTTGTGCCCATGGGCGTCGTTGACGCTCTTGAAGTTGTCGATGTCCACCGACACCAGCGCCAGCCGCTGCTGCTTGTTCCGGCAGGACTTGAGCGCGATCTTGAGGCGATCGCCCAGCAGCGAGCGGTTGGGCAGCGAGGTCAACGGATCGTGCAACGCCATGTGCGCGATGGTGATGTCGAAGTCCTGGTTCTTGGTGACATCCTGCAGGACGCCCACATACCCCACCACCTGGCCCAGCAGGTCGTGGCGAGGCAGCACGCGGAATTCGATCCAGGCGTGCTGGCGCACGTTGTCGCTGAAGAGGAAACGCAGCGTCTGCACGCCTTCTTCACCACCATCGAAGCTGCGCACGATGTCCAGCAGGCGCGCGGTGTCCTCCTCGCGCAGCAGCAGGGATGCGATGTCCTTGCCCAGGATGTCGCCCACGCCGGGCAAGAACCGCTGCCAACCGTCAGACGCCTTGACGATGTGGCGCCGGGCGTCCAGCTCGACCACGACCTCCTCCAGCATGGACATCGTGCGCAAGTGGTTCTGCTGATCGGCCAGCTGCCCTTGCAGGGCATCGTTGAGCGAGCGCAGCTGCGCCACCAGCGACTGGATTTCATCGTGGGCGAATTTCGCCACGTGGTCCAGCATGTCGACCTCGTCGTCGAACACCGGCTTGATCGCGCCCCGGCTTTGGGCCTCGGGCCACCTGTCCTTCACCATGCCGCCGATGTTGCGGACCACCACGCCCAGGCGCGAGGCCACGTACTTCTGCAGGACGGCCAGCATGATGACCACCATCAGCAAGGTCTTGAGGAAGTTGCTCAGCAGCATCACCACGGCGTCGTGCAGCAGCTTGTCGTAGACATCGTCCAGGCTGGCGTACACCTCCAGCGTGCCGATGGAGCGGTTCGCGCCCTGCACCTCGTGGCGCAGGTCGAACACGCGGCGCAGCATGTTGTGGCTGGCCTGCCCCTCGGCGGCCTCGGCCAGCACCACGCCCGCGTGGTCGCGCACGCGGATGCGCTTGAGGTTGGACTGGCTGCCCAAGGCCTGGGCGCTGAGCTGCAGATGCTCGACGTTGAGCTCCCACAGCTGTTTGGTGATGCCAGGCACAAAGGGCTCGATGCGGTCGAAGCTGTGGTCGATGGAGCTTCGCAGGTGCCGGTACTCCATCGCCAACTGCACACCGGTGATGAGCAGCGTGATGCAGGAGCTGGCGAGCACGATGAGCAGCACCAGACGGCGCGCCAGGCGCTGGCGGATCGCGAACCGGGGGGTCGCCGGGGTGGCGGCGGTGGCACCCGTGGGTGGTGCCGACGCCGTCAGGGCATCGGCGGGCGGGCGGCGGGCAGGTGCCCAGCCTGGCGAGACAGGGTCAACGTGGAACCACCAACGCGCGCGCTGCAGCCACGACCCCGTCACCCCATGAAGAGGTTGGTCGAACATGTGAACACTCCCGCAGGTTCACGTGCTCAATTCAAAGAAGGATGTGGCCGCCGATGGGGCGTGCGCCCCCGGACCATGGCACTGTGTGTGGTTCATGACAACTCCCTGACCTTTTTATTTTGGTTCGCGAATTTTAGAGGCGCGCCCAAAAAATTAACAGTGCTTTTGCAATCTTTCCGACGAATTGCAAACCATTGCCGGCCAGGGCACGCCTGCGGGGACGCCTTACACGGCGGCGCGCAGGCGGTACCAGCGCACGCCGTCGGCATCGGTCTCGCACACCGCCTCGCCCAGCGCGAGCAGGCCGTTGAGGTGGGCCAGGCTCTCGCCCGTGGCCATGCCCAGCAGGTCGCCGGTGCTGCCGATGGGACGGGCGAACAGGGCGCCAAAGACATCGATGGCCCGCTTGGGCGACTCGGCCAGGCTGCGGCGCAGGCGCTCCAGGCCACGGTCGTGCCCATGGGCCAGACGGTCCAGCCGCGCGTGCAGGCCACGGAAGGGCTCGCCGTGCGCGGGCAGCACCAGCAGCCCATCGCTCAGCGTGGCGCGCAGCCGGGCGATGCTTTCTATCCATTCGCCCAGCGGGTTGGCGTCGGGCTCGGTGGGGAACACGCTGACGTTGGACGAGATGCGGGGCAGCACCTGATCGCCCGAGATCATCACGCCCAGGTCCTCGCAGACGAAACACGCGTGCTCGGGCGAGTGGCCACGGCCGACGACCACGCGCCAGTCGTGGGCGCCGATGCGCAGGGTCTCGCCTTCGCTCAGGCGGCGAAAGCCGTCGGGCATGGCGTGCATGTATTTGCTGTAGCCACCGAAACGGGTGCGGTAGACGTCCAGCGCCTCTTCGCTCCAGCCGGTCTGACGGTAGAAGCGGATGGCCTCCTCGGGCGCCTCGCGGCCGGTGTCGGCCACCAGGGTCCGGCAGGTCAGGTACTCGAGGCGGGTCATCCACAGCCGGCACTGGAACTTGCGTGTCAGCCAGCCGGCCATGCCCACGTGGTCGGGGTGCATGTGGGTGCACATCACGCGGGTGATGCGCGCGCCCTGGGGCGTGGCGGCCAGCGGCCCGTCGGGCGCGATCAGCTGCCGCCAGGCCGCCAGGGTTTCGGGGGTTTTGGTGCCGGTGTCGACGATGGCCCAGCCCGGGCCTTGTTCGTCCTCGTCGGCCAGGGCCCACAGGTTGATGTGGTTGAGCGTGAAGGGCAGCGGCATGCGCAGCCACAAGACGCCGGGCGCCACCTCGCGCACCTCGCCGGGGGCCGGTGGCTCGCCACAGGGGTAGGTCAATGCGGCAGCGGCCGAGGCGGCGTCGGAAACGGGCTCGTCGGGACGGCCGTCGGGGGAGGGACGATCGGTCATGCGCCCATTGTGCCGTGGCGCCGCGCGGCTGTCCGTCCCGGGACGGACAGCGCCCGGGTCAGAGCGGTCGGTTCAAAGCGGTCGGCGGCGGGCGAAACGCACCACCGTGACGCCGGCGCGCGCCTGGCGCACCGAGGGCATCACCAGCACGCAGTCGTCGTAGGGCGTGGTGACGGGCTCGCCGTCGTTGTCGCCGATCACGGTGCCTGCCTGCGCGATGCACTCCAGGCCCTGGAAGGGCTGGTTGAAACGGAAACCCGCGCTGCGCGCGACCACCGGACCTGTGACCTCCAGCGCCCACTGGCGATCGGCGGTCGGCAGGGCCCAGCCGGGCAAGGTCGCATCCACCGTGGCCTGCGGCAACACACCAGAGGCCGCGAGGAAACGCGCGCACATGTCCTGCGCCACCGCGCGGCTGCGTGGGTCGCCATGGAAGCCACACTCGACCAGCAGCGAGGCGGTGTCGGGCGCCTGGGTGTCGGGCCAGCCGAAACGGCCGAAGTCGCGCATGCGCACACCGTCCTGGTGGCCTGCGTCCACCACGATGTGCGCCGGGTTGGCCAGCCGGCGCGCCAGGACCTGGTTGCGCGGCTGCAGGCCGGTCAGCAGCAGCGGCTCGCCGCGCTCGTGCATGGAGTGGATGTCGAGCAGCCAGTCGGCCTGCTCGACCCAGGGCCGCAGCTCGGCAGCCCGGCGCCGCTCCTGGGTGTTGCCGGCGGCGATGCGCTCGGGCAGCCACTGGCGGTTCAGGTCCTCGTCGACGAAGCGCGAGGCGTCGTGGTGGGCCGGGTCGAAACGGTCGAAGGCGGCCAGGTTGGCCAGCACCAGCGTGAGCCGGCCCTGCGCGGGGCGCACACCGGCCTCGAGCAGGCCCTGGATGGCCCAGGCGCCACACAGCTCGTTGCCGTGCACCAGGGCGCTGACCATCACGTGGCGACCGGGCTGGCCGGAATCGAAGTGCCACACGCCTTCCACACCGGTGTTGCCGACACGCCAGGCCCCGAGTTCGGGCCGCTGCAATTCAAACGTCAGCGTGTTCATTCGCGGATCTTGGCAAAGTCAACGATCTTCTGGTACTTGGCGGTTTCCTCGCGCAGGAAGCGGTTCATCTCCACGTTGAGCGGCGCGATGGACGAGCCCGAGGCCTCCAGCTTCTTGCGCAGATCGGGCGACTGCAGCGCCTCGGCCAGGGCCTTCTTGAGTTTGGCCAGCACCGGCTCGGGCAGCTTGCCCGGCCCCATGAGCACGAACCAGGAGCTGATGTCGGTGTTCTTGAGTGCCGGGTGTTCGGCCAGCGCGGGGATGTCGGGCGTGACCTGCGAACGCTTCTTCTCGGTGGTGCCCAGGGCCACCACCTTGCCGCTGCGGATGTGGGGCAGGCCGCTGGACAGCACGAAGACACCGAATTCGACGTTGCTGCCCAGCAGGTCGTTGGTCAGCGGCGCCACGCCCCGGTAGGGGATGTGGGTCATGAACAGGCCGGACTGCTCCTTGACCATTTCACCGGCCAGGTGCAGGGCCGTGCCCACGCCCGAACTGCCGTAGCTGAAACGACCCGGGCTGGACTTGACCAGCTTGATGAATTCGTCGGTGCTCTTGACGCCGGTCTTCTGCGAGGCCACCAGCACCATGGGCTGGGAAGCGATCAGGCCGATGGGCGTGAAGTCCTGCCACTGGTATTTGACGGTGGGCGAGACCAGGCGGTTGATGGCCACCTCGTTGTTGGCGCCCACCAGCAGGGTGTAGCCGTCGGGCGCGGCAGCAAGCACTTTTTGCGCGCCGATCGCGCCACCGGCGCCACCGATGTTCTCCACCACCACGGTGGCCCCCAGCGCCTTGCCCAGCTCGGTGGCGACCACACGGCCGGTCAGGTCGGTGCTGCCCCCGGGCGGGTAACCCACCACCACGGTGATGGGTCGGGACGGGTAGGTGTCGGTCTGGGCCAGGGCGCCGCCGCTGGCCGCGCTCCACGCCAGGGCCGCCAGGGCCAGGTGGGTCAGCGCGTGCGCCGCGCTTTTGAAAGGGGTTCGGGTCATGTACGCTCCATGGGCGATCCGGTGGGAAGCCCCGATTGTGGGAACTGTCGGCCCAATCTCGGTGCTTTTTGAGCACAAACATGTGCCGATTGGGCACAACCGATGTGTCAGACGCCTGGTGTGCCGGCCCACACGACCTCGGCGGTCTCACTCAGGCGGCGGCGCAGGCGCACCAGCCTCACCTCGAAAGGGATTTCCATGGCGCGGTCCCAGCAAGGCGCCAGTTGCCCCTGCTGGCAGGCCTGCGACGCCAGGGACCAGGGCAACCAGCACACGCCCAGGCCCTTGATGGCGTACTCCAGCAGCGCGTCGGCCGAATCGCACTCCAGCACCTTGTTCAAGCGCACCGGCGCCGGTTGCTGCTGCAGGTGATCGCGCACCAGGCCCGACAGGGCCAGGCTGGGCGCGTAGGCCAGGTAGGGCATGGGCAGTGCGGCGGCGCGGGCGCTGCGGGCCGGCGCATGCAGCTGCCGGCGCGCCAACGGCACCAGGCGGTCGTGTTGCAGCGTCTTCTGCATAAAACCACGCCCCTGCGGCCGTTCGGCGATCGATGGGTGGTGGTAGACCACCAGCATGTCGGCCTCGCCCTGCTCCAGCCAGTTCAGCGTGTCGGCCAGGGCCCCGGTGCGCACACGCACCAGCGCCGGCTGGGCCAGCCGCCCGATGGCCAGCAACCAGTCGGCCATCCAGGTGCGCGCCAGCGTGCGCCCGGTGGCCAGGGTCAGGACGCGGTGCCGCTCGGTGTCGGCGCTGCGCAGGTCCTCGCGCAGGTCCATCAGGCCGCGCAGGCTTTCCTCGCCCTGGGCCAGCAGGCGCTGCCCGGCGGCGGTGAGCCGCACCGGCTTGCTGCTGCGGTCGATCAGGCCCACACCGGCCCAGGCCTCCAGCGCGCGCAGGCGCCGGCCAAAGGCGGGGTGGGTGACGTGGCGCAGCGCGGCGGCCCGCGACAGGCTGCCGGTGCGCGCCAGCGCGCTCAGGTCTTCAAACCACTTCAGATCCATGCGGGCTGGGCACGGTGGCCAGGGACGGGTGGCTCAGCGCCTGCTCGATGCTGTCGACCAACCCAAATGGCGGCAGGCCGGCCAGGATGCGGCGGCCGTAGGCGGTGCCGGTCAGGCGCTTGTCGTAGCAGACGATGGTGGCCTGATCGTCTTCGGTCCGGATGGCGCGGCCGGCCCACTGGCACAGGCGCATGGAGGTCTGGGGCACGACCAGCAGGCCGAAGGCGTCCTTGCCGGTGGACTTGAGCCATTCGGCCCGCGCCTCGCCCAGCGGGTCGGTGGGCGGCGCAAACGGCAGCTTGGCGATGAACAGCCATTCGCAGTAGGCGCCCGGCAGGTCCAGGCCTTCGCCGAAACTCTGCAGCCCGAAGACGATGGAGGCCTGCCCCGCGTCCACCCGCTGGCGGTGCTGCTCCAGCAACCGGGTGCGCGAGAGCTGGCCCTGCACCAGCACCTGGTCCTTGAGCGCGCTGGGCAGCGCGGCCAGCGCCGCGTTCATGTGGGCGCGCGAGGCGAACAGCACCAGCGCGCCCCGGCGCACGTGTTTCAGGTCGGCGACCAGCAGGGCGTTGGACTCGCGCTCGAAGGCGTCGCGCTGCTTGGGGTCGCTGGCGGTGGCGCGCACCACCAGCCGGCCCTGTCGCGCGTAGTCGAAGGGCGTCGGCACCGCCAGCGCCTGGGTTTCCTCCAGCGCGCCGAGGCCGGATTCGTGCAGAAAGAAGTCGAAGCTGCCACAGCTCTGCAGCGTGGCCGAGGTCACCACCACGCTGCGCGCGCGCGACCAGATGTGCTGCAGCAGCAGCGGCCCGGGGTGCAGCGGCGAGGCGTGAAAGGCCACCTCCACAAAGCCGTTGTGCTCGCGCGCCAACAGCCACAGGGCCTTGGGCACGGGGCCGGCCTCCAGCGCCAGCGTGGCCGCCTCCACACACTGGGTGACACGCGGCGCCAACACGCCGATGGCGCCGTAGAGGTCCTTGATGCGCTGGCGGTCGGTGGGCGACAACACGCCGCCGTCCTCCTCCTTGATCACCAGGGTCATCTCGCTGGACACGCGCGCCATCAGCTCGCTGAGCGTGCGGCCGTGGGCGTCCAGGCGGGCCAGAGCTTCGCGGAAGCCCTCAGGCAACACACCGTTCTCGAAACGAATGCTCACCTCCGTGCCTGGGTTCGCCTTCAGGTCCACCCGCTCGACCGCCTGCGCGTAAAGGCTTTGCAGCGTCATGTGGATGGGCCGGCACAGCTCGGCCACGTGCTCGGCGTCGCGCAGCTTGAGGATGCGGCAGGCCTTCTCCAGCCGCGAGGCCAGTTGGCCCACCCATTTCTGGCGCGTCAGGTCCATCACGGCGGCAAACTGGCCGGCCGCCACCTCGGGCAGGTTGTGCCCCTCGTCAAACACCACCAGGCTGTCGCTCAGGTCCGGCAGGAGCCGGGTGCTGACGGAGCTCAGCAGCAGGTCGTGGTTGACCACGATGACGTCGGCCTCGGCCACGCGCTTGCGGGCCTTGAAGTAGGGGCATTCGTGGAAATGGGGGCAACGCCGGTTGGTGCAGCTGTGGCGGTCGGCCGCCACCATGCCCCAGAGGCGGCCCTCGGGCGGGGTCGCCAGGCTGTCGTTGTCCCCGGCCCAATGGCCGGCCGCCAGTTGGGCGGCGATGTCGCGCAACTGGCCCAGTTCGACCACCCCTGGGCCATTGCCACCGCGTACCGGCGCGGCGGCACCACGCTCGGTCGCCTCGGCGGCAAACAGGTCGGCCTCCAGGTCGAGGTCGGAGCCGCTGCTGTCGCCCACGCCAATCAGGCGGTTGAGCTTGAGCGGGCAGAGGTAGCGGCCCCGGCCCTTGGCCAGCACCACGCGCACCGGGCGCTCGACGATGCCTGCGGCCAGCAGCGCGTCGGCGATCATGGGCAGGTCCTTGTTGACCAGCTGCTCCTGCAAGGAAACGGTGCCGGTGGAAATCAGCACCCGTGTCTGACGCTCCAGGGCGCAGACGATGGCCGGCACGCTGTAGGCCACGCTCTTGCCCACGCCGGTGCCGGCCTGGATGACCGCGATGGCGCGTTGGGGCAGGCCGTCGCCTTTGCCCAGGTCGCCCGAACTGAGGGTCTTGGCGACCGCGCGCGCCATCGCCACCTGGCCGGGCCGGGGGCGGAAGCCGGAATGGGCCTGGACAAACTGCTCGAAGGCGTCAAAGGCCAGGGTTTCGATCGGATGGGGCATGGGCAACAGCGGAAGGCGCGCGGCGCGACGGGCAAGGAGGGCGATTATTGGCGCTCTTCCTGCGCCTCCACCAACAGACGCAGCACGCTGCAGCCGCGGGTGGCGCCCACGGCCCGCACCCGCAGTGCCGGACCGGCCTCCAGCGTCAGTCGGCAGTGGTAGTCGAGGCCGTCGGTCTGCCCCGGATTGTGGCTGGGAATGCGCCGCGCCCACTGGCGCCGGCCATCGACCTCCACCACCAGCTCGTGCCAGGCACCCGCGGCGTCGGGCGGCACGCGCACGGTCAGGCTCACGTCGAGGTCGAACACGCGCTGGCGGTCCAGCGCGCCGGGGATATCGAGCACCGCGACGCTCTCGCTGCCGGCATCGCAGGCCCAGCGCTCCGCCGGGCTGTGCAGGGTCGGCTTCATGCGGCCAGCAGGCGAGCGAGTTCGCCGGAGGCGATCAGGCGCTGCAGATCCTGTGCGCCGCCCACCAGCGTGCCGCGCACGAACACCATGGGAAAAGTGGGCCAGCCGGTCCACATCTTGAGCGCATTTCGGCGGCGCCACTGCGAGATGTAGCTGCCGATCTCCAGGTATTCGTGGCCCAGACCGGCCCCGCCCAAGGCCTGGCGCGCGCGCCGCACAAAGGGGTTGCCGGCCATGCCCACCACCACCAGCGGGTGTTGGGCCACCAGGCCCTGGACCTGCTGCACAAGCGCCTGCTGGTGGGTGGCGAGGGTGGCGCGTATCGCCGGGTGGATGTGGGCTTCGTCGAGGATGGGGCGGGCCAAGGGGGGCTCCAGGAAACAGCGTCACCCGAGACTGTAGCGGCAAGCGCCGTCCGGCATGGGTCACCACCGGCCACGCCCGGTGTCTGGGGCTTGGCCCACAAAAGTAAGGGTTATTACTTAGATTTTTCACCCAAGCGGCGCCGGACAGCTACAGTTCGACCTAGGGTTTACCCTAAATGCGCCGACCACCCCCTCGGTGGGCGGCCCCGGCGGTGGTGTGGCCACAAGCCTCGCTGCCGTGATTCAACCCTTGATTGGAGAAGCCATGAGCTACCTGCAACACACCCTCAACCTGATCGCCGAAGTCCTGGCCGAAGTCACCCGCGAACGGCAGCAGCCGGGTCTGCGCGGCTCCTGAGTCGGTCCGCGCGCTGCGCGTCACAAGGCCATCGATGGCCGCTGCGCCATCGATGCCCGCCAACGCAAGAGGTGCGGGTGCCGCTCGTCGGGCCTGACCCGCACAATGCGGGCGAAATCGACCGCCACCACGGCGGTGATGTCCACCACGCTGAAGCGCTCGGTGGCCACAAAGTCGCGGCCCGCCAGCCGCTCGTTCAACAACACCAGGAACCGCTGCACGCGGGCCAGGCCGCGTTGCGCCAGTTCGGGAATCTGGTCGTAGTCCACCGGCCCGGGCAAGGCCCGCCGCGCCATGGCCGGGCTGCCGTTGCGCAAGGTCTCGGCGACCGCCAGCAGTCCTTCAAATTCCATGCGCCAGTTCCAGCTGGCGATCTCTGCCGCTTCGGCCGGCGTGCGGCCCAGCAGGGGCGGCTCCGGCCAGGCCGCTTCGGCGTAGGCGGTGATGGCGGCGTTGTCGGTCAGCACCAGGCCATCATCGGTGCGCAGGGCCGGCACGGTGCACTGCGGGTTGATGGCCCGAAAGGCCGCGCCCAGTTGCTCGCCCCGGGCCAGGTCCACCCACACCGTGTCGTGGGCCACGCCTTTTTCAGCCAGCAGGATGCGGGCACGGCGCGGACTGGGCGCGGTGGCGCAGTCGTAGAGCGTGATCATGGCGCGGGCTCCTGGGGCAGCAGCTTGTCCTGGGTGCGGGTGTCGAAGTCGCTGGCATCGTGGCGCTCGTGCAGCTGGCTGGCCGGCTGGCCCGAGGTGCGGTTGACCATGCGTCCACGCCTGACCGCCGGCCGCCGGGCAATCTCGTTGGTCCAGCGCAGCACGTGGGTGTAATCCTGCACCTGCAGAAACTCACCGGCCTCGTACAACTGCCCCTTGACCAGGGTGCCGTACCAGGGCCAGACCGCCATGTCGGCGATGCTGTAGTCGTCGCCCGCCAGGTAGGCACTCTGAGCCAGACGCTGGTCCAGCACGTCGAGCTGGCGTTTGACCTCCATCGCGTAGCGGTCGATGGCGTATTCGATCTTGGTCGGCGCATAGGCATAGAAATGCCCGAAGCCCCCGCCCAGGAACGGTGCGCTGCCCATCTGCCAGAACAGCCACGAGAGGCATTCGGCACGCGCGGCCGGCGCGGCGGGCACAAAGGCCCCGAACTTCTCTGCCAGGTAGAGCAGGATGGCCCCGGACTCGAACACCCTCACGGGCTGCGCGCCGCTGCGGTCCACCAGCGCCGGGATCTTGGAATTGGGATTGGCCGCCACAAAACCGCTGCCGAACTGTTCACCCTGGTGAATGCGGATGAGCCAGGCGTCGTACTCCGCTCCCACATGACCCGCAGCCAACAACTCCTCCAGCATCACGGTGACCTTGACGCCATTGGGCGTGCCCAGCGAGTACAGCTGCAATGGATGGCGCCCCACGGGCAGGGCGTGGTCGTGTGTGGCGCCAGCCGTGGCGCGGTTGATGTGGGCGAAACGGCCGCCGTTGCTGGGGTTTGGAACCCAGACCCTGGGCGGCGTGTAGGGCGGCAAGTCACTCATGCGGTGATTGTTGCCCAGTTCGGGAAAAGACCAGGTCACCCAAGCAAAACGCCCACATAAAGTGGGCGTTTGCTAAAGGCTGGAGCCTATGAAAAGTGGTTGCGCGGGCAAGATTTGAACTTGCGACCTTTGGGTTATGAGCCCAACGAGCTACCAGGCTGCTCCACCGCGCGACAAGCCTTAAAGTATAACCTATTTATTCGGCTGCGGACGCGTCAGCTGCTTTTTCTTCAGCGCGGTCCACCAGCTCGACCAGGGCCATGGGGGCATTGTCGCCCACACGGAAACCCATCTTCAGAATGCGGGTGTAGCCGCCCGGACGCGCGGCGAAACGCGGGCCCAGTTCGTTGAACAGCTTGACGACCACATCGCGGTCGCGCAGGCGGTCGAAGGCCAGGCGGCGGTTGGCGACGGTGGGCACCTTGGCCAGGGTGATCATGGGCTCGACCACGCGGCGCAGTTCCTTGGCCTTGGGGACCGTGGTCTTGATGACTTCGTGCGTGAGCAGCGAGTTCATCATGTTGCGCAGCATGGCGAGGCGGTGCTCGCTGGTGCGGTTGAGTTTGCGAAGGCCGTGTCCGTGACGCATAGTTGTATCCTTTCGATTTGAATTGCAGCGGCCGGATCAGGTACCGCTGGACGTCGTTTTTTTACGGGGAACCCAGTATTCTAAATCAGTGCTTGTCGAGGCCGGCCGGCGGCCAGTTCTCGAGCTTCATGCCCAGCGTGAGACCACGCGAGGCCAGCACTTCCTTGATTTCGTTGAGCGACTTGCGACCCAGGTTGGGGGTCTTGAGCAGCTCGTTCTCGGTGCGCTGGATCAGGTCACCGATGTAGTAGATGTTCTCTGCCTTGAGGCAGTTGGCGGAACGCACGGTGAGCTCGAGCTCGTCGACCGGGCGCAGCAGGATCGGATCGAACTGCTGCGAACGGCTCTGGGCCGGGGCATCGAAGCCTGCCAGGTCCACGCCTTCCAGCTGTGCGAACACGGCCAGCTGCTCGACCAGGATCTTGGCCGACGCGCGCACGGCTTCTTCGGGGCCGATGGCGCCGTTGGTCTCGATCTCCAGCACCAGCTTGTCCAAGTCGGTGCGCTGCTCGACGCGGGCGCTCTCGACGGTGTAGCTCACGCGCTTGATGGGCGAGAACGAAGCGTCCAGCACGATGCGGCCGATGGAGCGCGACGCCTCATCGCCACGGCGCAGGTTGCCGGGCACATAACCACGGCCTTTTTCGACCTTGATCTGCATGTCCAGCTTGGCGCCGGCCGACAAGGTGGCGATCAGGTGCTCGGGGTTGACGATCTCGACGTCGTGCGGCGTCTGGATGTCGGCCGCGGTGACCTGGCCTTCGCCGTCCTTGCGCAGGCTCAGCGTGACTTCGTCGCGGTTGTGCAACTTGAACACCACGCCCTTGAGGTTGAGCAGGATGTTGACCACGTCTTCCTGCACGCCATCGATGGACGAGTACTCGTGCACCACGCCAGCGATGGTGACTTCGGTCGGTGCGTGACCCGTCATCGACGACAGCAGCACGCGGCGCAGGGCGTTGCCCAGCGTATGGCCATAGCCACGCTCAAAAGGCTCCAGAGTGACCTTGGCGCGGTTGACACCGACCTGCTCGACGTTGATGGACTTGGGTTTCAGCAAATTGTTCAGCATTCAGACTTCCTTCAATACCCTCGGCTCGTTACACCGATAAGGCCGATGGAGCACAGAACCCCGGCGGCGGCACGGCCGCCACCGGGAGCGGGGATTAACGCGAGTAAAGTTCGACGACCAGCGACTCGTTGATGTCGGAGGCGAATTCGTCGCGGTCCGGGGTCTTCTTGAAGACGCCTTCGGCCTTGTCGACCGACACTTCGACCCATGCGGGGAAGCCGATCTGCTTGGCCAGCTCCAGCGCCTCGATCACGCGGGCCTGCTTCTTGGACTTCTCGCGCACAGCGATCACGTCACCGGCCTTGACCGAGTACGACGGGATGTTGACGCTCTTGCCGTTCACTTCGATCGCCTTGTGCGACACGATCTGACGGGCTTCGGCGCGGGTGGAGGCAAAACCCATGCGGAAGACGACGTTGTCCAGGCGCGATTCCAGCAGGAACAGCAGGTTGGCACCGGTGTTGCCACGGCGGCGGTCGGCTTCGGCGAAGTAGCGACGGAACTGGCGCTCGAGCACGCCGTAGGTGCGCTTGACCTTCTGCTTCTCGCGCAGCTGCACGCCGAAATCGGAGGTGCGCTGGCCCGAGGTGCGGCCGTGCTGGCCGGGCTTGCTGTCGAACTTGGCCTTGTCGCTGATGGAGCGGCGGGCGCTCTTGAGCAACAGGTCGGTGCCTTCACGGCGGGAGAGTTTGGCCTTGGGGCCGAGGTAACGTGCCACGGTGGTGTCCTTGAGTCTGCTGCGGGTCTACCGCAGGAGCCATGCCGAAGAATTCAGCTTGGCGGTGGGCTTAATGAAAAAGGGTTGCCGGCGTTTCCGCTGGCAACCGACGGAGATGAGCAAAAAGAGAAATCAGATGCGGCGACGCTTCTGGGGGCGGCAGCCGTTGTGCGGGACCGGCGTCACGTCAGAAATCGACACGATGCGGATGCCCAATGCGCCCAGGGCGCGCACCGACGACTCGCGGCCAGGACCGGGGCCCTTGATCTCGACGTCGAGGTTCTTGATGCCCTGTTCGATGGCGGCGCGGCCAGCGACTTCGGAAGCCACCTGGGCTGCGAAGGGCGTCGACTTGCGCGAACCCTTGAAGCCCTGACCACCCGACGAAGCCCACGACAGTGCGTTGCCCTGGCGGTCGGTGATGGTGATGATGGTGTTGTTGAACGATGCGTGCACGTGCGCGATACCGTCCGCGATGTTCTTGCGAACCTTCTTGCGGACGCGGGCGGATGCGGCGCTGTTGGGAGACTTAGCCATATATGTCCTTCGAACCGGTTACTTCTTCAGCGACTGCGCGGCCTTGCGCGGACCCTTGCGGGTGCGTGCGTTGGTCTTGGTGCGCTGGCCGCGGACCGGCAGGCCACGGCGATGACGGAAGCCACGGTAGCAACCAATGTCCATCAAACGCTTGATGTTCATGGTGGTTTCACGGCGGAGGTCGCCCTCGATCGTGAACAGACCCACCTGGTCACGGACTTTTTCGAGTTCCGCGTCGGTCAGATCCTTGATTTTCTTGGCGTAGTCGACGCCGCAGGCTTCGCAGATCTTGCGAGCGCGGGTGCGACCGATGCCAAAGATCGCCGTCAGGCCGATTTCGGCGTGCTTGTGCGGCGGAATGTTGATACCTGCAATACGTGCCATGGTGGTCCTCTAAAACTCAATCAGCCTTGGCGCTGCTTGTGACGGGGATCGGTGCAGATGACCCGCACCACGCCCTTGCGCCGAATGATCTTGCAGTTGCGGCACATTTTCTTGACCGACGCCGAAACTCTCATTGCTCTCTCCTAAAAATTCGAAAAAACGTTACTTCGCTCGAAACACGATGCGGGCCCGACTCAGATCGTACGGAGTCAATTCGACCTTCACCTTGTCGCCGGGAAGGATGCGGATGTAGTGCATGCGCATCTTTCCCGAAATGTGGCCAAGGACGACATGGCCGTTTTCCAACTTCACGCGAAAGGTCGCATTGGGGAGGTTCTCAATGACCTCACCCTGCATCTCGATCACATCATCCTTCGACACGCTCAGGCTCCCGGTGCCGCCTTGAAATTCGCCTTCTTCAGCAGCGACTCGTACTGTTGCGACATCATGTAGTTCTGCACCTGGGCCATGAAGTCCATGGTCACAACCACGATGATCAGCAGCGACGTGCCACCGAAGTAGAACGGCACCTTGTACTGCAGGATCAGGAACTCGGGCAGCAGGCACACCAGGGTGATGTACACCGCGCCGGCCAGCGTCAGACGCACGAGGATCTTGTCGATGTAGCGCGCCGTCTGGTCACCCGGACGGATGCCCGGAATGAACGCACCGCTCTTCTTCAGGTTGTCTGCGGTCTCGCGGCTGTTGAATACCAGCGCCGTGTAGAAGAAGCAGAAGAAGACGATGGCGGCGGCGTACAGGCTGACGTAGATCGGCTGGCCCGGCGACAGCATCGCTGCGATGTCACGCAACCAGCGCGTACCGTCACCGGTGCTCACCCAGCTCACCACCGTGGTGGGCAGCAGGATGATGCTCGATGCGAAGATCGGAGGCACCACGCCGGCCATGTTCAGCTTGAGCGGCAGGTGCGACGACTGACCGCCGTAGACCTTGTTGCCCACCTGACGGCGCGCGTAGTTCACCAGGATCTTGCGTTGACCACGTTCGACGAAAACGACGAAGTAGGTCACGAGAACCACCAGGGCCACGATCAGGATCGCCACCAGGATGTTCATCGCACCGGTGCGCACCAGCTCCAGCAGACCGCCCACGGCGTTCGGCAGACCGGCGGCAATGCCGGCGAAGATCAGGATCGAAATGCCATTGCCCAAACCGCGCTCGGTGATCTGCTCGCCCAGCCACATCAGGAACATGGTGCCGGCCACCAGGCTGACCACCGCGATGAAGCGGAAGCCAAAACCGGGGCTCATCACCAGACCGGCCTGCCCTTCCAGTGCCATGGCAATGCCCAGCGCCTGGAAGATGGCCAGCCCCAGCGTACCGAAACGGGTGTACTGCGTGATCTTGCGGCGCCCGGCTTCGCCTTCCTTCTTCAGCTGCTCAAACGTGGGGATCACGTAGGTCATGAGCTGCATGATGATGGACGCGGAGATGTAGGGCATGATGCCCAGCGCGAACACCGTGAAACGCGACAACGCGCCACCCGAGAACATGTTGAACAAGCTCAGGATGCCGCCCTGCTGCCCCTTGAACAATTGCTCAAGTTGCGCAGGATCGATGCCGGGCACGGGAATGTGCGCGCCGATGCGATAGACCACCAAGGCCAGCACCAGGAACACAAGCCGGCGCTTCAGATCGCCGAACTTGCCTGTCTTGGCCAGTGTTGCTGCTCCGCTTGCCACTGAGTGATTCCGTTTCGTTGAGCGGTTCGGAGGATTCAGGCCACGCTGCCGCCAGCGGCTTCGATGGCCTGACGAGCGCCGGCGGTGGCGCCGATGTTCTTCAGGGTCACGGCACGGGTCAGCTCGCCGGTCTTGACGACCTTGACCTTGCGGATCAGTTCGCCAACCAGGCCGGCTTGCTTCAGCACAACCAGGTCAACTTCGGCCACCGTCAGACCATTGAGGTCGGTCAGGGTGATGTCGGCGTTGAACTTGATGGTCTGCGACTTGAAGCCACGCTTGGGCAAGCGGCGCTGCAGAGGCATCTGACCGCCTTCGAAGCCCACTTTGTGGTAGCCGCCAGCACGCGACTTCTGGCCCTTGTGGCCACGACCTGCGGTCTTGCCCAGGCCCGAACCGATGCCACGGCCCACGCGACGCTTGGCGTGCTTGGCGCCTTCGGCCGGTTTGATGGTATTGAGTTCCATGTTCTACAGTCCTGCTTAGAGCACTTTGACCAGGTAGCTGATCTTGTTGATCATGCCGCGCACTGCGGGCGTGTCTTGCAGCTCGCTGGTGCTGTTGAGTTTGCGCAGGCCCAGACCGCGCACGGTGGCGCGGTGCGATTCCTTGCAGCCGATGGGGCTGCGAACCAGCTGGACTTTGACGGTGGTGGTGGTTTGGGTCATGTCAGCTCCAATCAACCCAGGATGTCTTCCACCGACTTGCCGCGCTTGGCAGCCACTTCGGCGGGAGTCGTGGATTGCTTCAGTGCGTCCAGCGTGGCGCGCACCAGGTTGTAGGGGTTGCTCGAGCCATGGCTCTTGGCCACGACGTCGGTGATGCCCAGCACTTCGAACACAGCGCGCATCGGACCACCAGCGATGATGCCGGTACCCTTGGATGCGGGCAGCATCATGACGTTGGAGGCGCCGTGCTCGCCGTGCACAGCGTGCTGCAGCGAACCGTTCTTGAGCGCGACCTTGATCATGTTGCGGCGGGCCTGTTCCATGGCCTTCTGCACGGCCACCGGCACTTCACGCGCCTTGCCCTTGCCCATGCCCACTTTGCCGTCGCCGTCGCCGACCACGGTCAGTGCTGCGAAACCGAGGATGCGACCGCCCTTGACCACTTTGGTCACGCGGTTGATCGCGATCATCTTCTCGCGCAAGCCGTCGTCGTTCGCTTCGTTCTTAACGTTAGCCGTAAATTTAGCCATTTCGTTTATCCCGTCTGATCAGAACTGCAGGCCGGCTTCACGCGCGGCGTCTGCCAGGGCCTTGACTCGGCCGTGGTAGGCGAAGCCCGAACGGTCGAAAGCGACTTTCTCGACACCGGCCGCCTTGGCTTTTTCGGCAATGCGCTTGCCGATGACCTGGGCGGCGGCGGTGTTGCCACCCTTGCCAGACGTACCGATCTGCGCACGCACCTCGGCTTCCGCCGTCGATGCCGAAGCCAGCACCTTGGAGCCGTCGGCAGAGATGACGCTGGCGTAGATGTGCAGGTTGGTGCGGTTCACGGTCAGGCGCACGGCGCCCTGCTGTGCAATGCGCACACGCGTTTGACGGGCCCGACGCAGACGTTGCTCTTTTTTGGTCAACATGATCTGTGGTCCTTACTTCTTCTTCGTTTCCTTGATCGCGACCTTCTCATCCGCATAGCGGATGCCCTTGCCCTTGTAGGGCTCGGGCGGGCGGACGGCGCGAACTTCCGAAGCAATCTGACCCACGCGCTGACGGTCAGCGCCCTTGATCACCACTTCGGTCGGGGTCGGGGTTTCGACCTTGATGCCGGCAGGCATGTCCATCACCACCGGGTGGGAGTAACCCACCGTCAGGTTGAGCTTGGTGCCTTGTGCCTGGGCCTTGTAGCCCACGCCGATCAGGCTCAGCTTCTTTTCGAAGCCCTTGCTCACGCCTTGAACCATGTTGTTCACGAGCTGACGCACGGTGCCCGACATGGCGTTGGCTTCACGGGAATCGTTCACGGGGGCAAAGGACAACGCACCGGCGTTGTTCTCGACCTTGACCAGCACGCTGCCGTTCATTTCCAGGGTACCGAGGGCACCCTTGACGCTGATTGTGTTGGCATTCAGGGCAACTTCCACACCTTGCGGAACCGCCACAGCCAATTTTCCTACACGAGACATTTCAACAACTCCTCAATGCCCGCGTCAGGCGACGTAACACAGAACTTCGCCACCCACGCCATTGGCACGGGCCTTGCGGTCGGTCATCACGCCCTTCGGCGTCGTGACGATCGCCACACCCAGGCCGTTCATGACCTGAGGGATTGCGTCACGGCCCTTGTACACGCGCAGGCCAGGGCGGCTCACGCGCTCGATGCGCTCGATCACCGGGCGACCGGCGTAGTACTTGAGGGCGATGTGGAGTTCGCTCTTGCCACCGTCGGACTTGACTTGGAAGCCGTCGATGTAGCCTTCGTCCTTCAGGACCTGCGCGATGGCGGTCTTGACCTTCGAGGCGGGCATGACCACCGCTTCCTTCGCCACCATCTGGGCGTTGCGGATGCGGGTCAGCATATCGGCGATAGGATCACTCATGCTCATTTGATGTTCTCCTACGGCTTACCAGCTGGCCTTGATGACGCCCGGGATCTCGCCGGCAAACGCCATTTCGCGGATCTTGGTGCGACCCAGACCAAATTGAGAGAAGGTGCCACGCGGGCGGCCGGTGATTTCGCAGCGGTTGCGCTGGCGGGTCGGCATGGCGTTGCGGGGCAGCTTTTGCAGCGCCAGACGAGCAGCGTCGCGCTCTTCGTCCGAACGCTTGGCATCCTTGGACACGGCCTTGAGTTCCGTGTATTTCTTGGCGAACTGAGCGGCGAGTTTTTCGCGCTTGAGTTCACGCTGGAGTAGAGCTTGTTTTGCCACAGGCCACCTCAGTTCTTGAACGGGAAACGGAAACCAGCCAGCAGTGCCTTGCACTCGTCGTCAGACTTGGCGGTCGTCGTGATGCTGATGTTGAGGCCACGCAGGGCATCAATCTTGTCGTACTCGACTTCGGGGAAGATGATCTGCTCTTTGACGCCGATGTTGTAGTTGCCACGGCCGTCAAAAGCCTTGCCCGAAATACCACGGAAGTCGCGCACGCGGGGCAGGGCCACGGTGACAAAACGGTCCAGGAATTCGTACATCTTGGCGCCGCGCAGCGTGACCATGCAGCCGATGGCTTGCTGTTCACGGATCTTGAAGCCGGCGATGGCCTTGCGGGCCTTGGTGACCACGGGCTTCTGGCCAGCGATCTTGGTCAGGTCGCCCACGGCGTGTTCCATGACCTTCTTGTCAGCCACGGCCTCGCTCACACCCATGTTGAGCGTGATCTTGGTGATGCGGGGCACCTCCATGACCGATTTGTAGCCGAACTTCTCGACCAGGCTGGGGGCGATTTTCTCGCGGTAGATTTGTTGAAAGCGTGCCATGTTCAAGCCACCTTGATTTCTTCGCCACTGGACTTGTAGACGCGCACTTTCTTGCCGTCTGCCAGAACCTTGACACCCACGCGGTCGGCCTTGCCGGCTGCCGGGTTGTAAATGGCCACGTTGGACTGGTGGATGGGCATGGTCTTGTCGATGATGCCGCCGGCGATGCCCTTCATGGGGTTCGGCTTGGCGTGCTTCTTGACCAGGTTCACACCTTCAACGACCAGACGCTCTTCATCGGAGCGCAGGACAACCTTGCCACGCTTGCCTTTGTCGCGGCCCGCGATCACGATGACTTCATCACCTTTACGAATCTTGTTCATGGCGATTCCTCAGAGAACCTCAGGGGCCAGCGACACGATCTTCATGAACTTCTCGGTACGCAGTTCACGCGTCACGGGGCCGAAGATGCGGGTGCCGATGGGCTCCAGCTTGGCGTTCAGCAACACAGCGGCGTTGCCATCAAACTTGATCAGGGCGCCGTCGCTGCGACGGATGCCCTTGGCGGTGCGCACCACCACAGCGCTGTAGACCTCGCCTTTTTTGACGCGGCCACGCGGAGCGGCTTCTTTGATGCTCACTTTGATGATGTCGCCCACGCTGGCGTAGCGACGCTTGGAGCCGCCCAGCACCTTGATGCACATCACGGACTTGGCACCCGTGTTGTCGGCAACATCGAGTCGAGATTGCGTTTGAATCATTTGATTTAAGTCCCAACTTGAATCCCGGCAGCCACCACGGCCGCAGGCGATCAGTCTTGGGCCCGTCGTTGCTTGTCAGCCCATGCACTCCAGGAAACATCCTGAAATCCACAAGGCCCGACGCGCTTCGGTGGGCAGAAAACTTCGGTTTTTTAGAACGAAGCCTGTGATTATTGCAGCGCCGCGAGACTCTGTCAAGCGGCTGTGCAGAAAATGTGCAACGGCGACAATGCCGCCACCCGCAACCCCCTCTCTCACAGACCCCCCCCCATGACCGTGACTTCCTCCTCTCCCCTGGCCTTCATCGGCGGCGGCAACATGGCCAGCGCCATCATCGGCGGCCTGCTCAAGCAGGGGCTGCCGGCCACGCTGATCGACGTGGTCGAGCCCTACGCCCCACAGCGTGACAAGCTGCGCGCCCAGTTTCCCGGTGTCACCGTGCTGGAGGCCGCTGGCGCCGAGCTCGCCCGCGCCGCGCTGGTGGTCTGGGCGGTCAAGCCCCAGACCTTCAAGGACGCCGCCCTGGCCTGCGCCGCCCACACCGCCGGGGCCCTGCACCTGAGCGTGGCGGCCGGTATTCGCAGCGACAGCATGGCCGCCTGGCTGGGCACCGACCGCATCGTTCGCGCCATGCCCAACACCCCGGCCCTGGTGGGCCAGGGCATGACCGGCCTCTACGCCCGCCCCGGCGCCAGCGCCGCCGACCGCGCCCAGGTGGAGGCCGTGGTGGCCACCACCGGCGCCCATGTGTGGCTGCGGCAGGAAAGCGACCTGGACACCGTCACCGCCCTCTCGGGCTCGGGCCCGGCCTATGTGTTCTATTTCCTGGAGGCCATGCGCGAGGCCGGCCTCCAGATGGGGCTGGACGCCGCCACCGCCCAGACACTGGCGATCGGCACCTTTGTCGGCGCCTCGGCCCTGGCCCAGGCGTCCGACGAGCCCCCCGAAGTGTTGCGCGAACGCGTCACTTCCAAGGGCGGCACCACCTACGCGGCACTCACGTCCATGGAAACGGCCGGCGTCAAGGCCGCGTTCGTGGCGGCCATGCACGCCGCGCAGCAGCGCGCCAAGGCGCTGGGCGACGAGTTTGGCGGCTGAGGCTCACGCCAGTGTGTAAGCCAGCGCCACGCCGGCAAAGACCGACAAGCCCAGCCAGTGGTTGAGCCGGAAGGCCTTGAAACAGCCTTCGCGGCTGCGGTCCTTGATCAGCGTGACGTGCCAGGCCACTTGGCCCAGGGCCACCAGCAGACCCGCCCACAACGGCCAGCCCCCTGCACGCGGTGCCAGCAGCCAGGCCCAGATGGCGAGGTAGATCAGATAAAAGCCCGTGATGGCGGCGACATCGGCGCGGCCCAGGGTGATGGCCGAGGTCTTCATGCCGATCTTGAGGTCGTCGTCGCGGTCGACCATGGCGTACTCGGTGTCGTAGGCCAGCACCCAGAACAGGTTGCCCAGCAGCAGGCCCCAGGCCAGGGCCGGCGTCTCGCCCTGCGTGGCGGCAAAGGCCATGGGGATGCCAAAACTGAAAGCCACGCCCAGCACGGCCTGGGGCATGGACACAAAACGCTTGGCGTAGGGGTAGACCAGCGTCACCGCCAGGGCGGCGAAGGACCAGGCGATGGCGGCCGCGTTGGTGGTCAGCACCAGGCCAAAGGCCAGCAGGGCCAGCACCGCCCCCACCCCCAGCGCTTCCTTCACGCCCACCCGGCCACTGGTCACCGGGCGCTGGGCCGTGCGCTTGACGTGCCGGTCGAACTCCCGGTCGGCCACGTCGTTGACGCAGCAACCGGCGCTGCGCATGAGGATGGTGCCCAGGGTGAAGACCAGCAACAGGTGCCAGCCCGGAAACCCGCCCGCGGCCACCCACAAGGCGGCCAGGGTGGGCCAGAGCAGCAACAGCCAGCCGGCGGGGCGGTTCCAGCGGATCAGGTCCAGGTACAGAGGCAGTCGGTTCAACATGTCGTTCAGGAAAGGCGGTGGACCCCAGGCAGCTCGCAGCCGTAGATGGCGTTGCGCAGCGCGGCGATGGCTTCGTAGCGGGTGAAGCTGCGCCGCCAGGCCAGCACCACGCGGCGCGTGGGCGCCTCGCCTTCGAAGGGCAGGTAGCGCACATAGGCCGAGTCGCCAAAATCCTGGCCCTGCGTCTGCGAGCCATCGGCACACAGGGCCGACCGCGGCACCGACAGGCGCGGCACCAGGGTGATGCCCATGCCGGCGGCGACCATGTGCTTGATGGTTTCCAGCGATGAGCCCTCGAAACTCTTGCGTATGCCCTCGGCCTCGTTGGAGAAGCGGGCGAACTCGGGGCAGACCTCCAGCACGTGGTCGCGGAAACAGTGGCCATTGCCCAGCAGCAGCATGGTTTCCTGCTTCAGGCCCTCGGCGGTCACATGGCTTTGTTGCGCCAGCGGGTGCGACACCGGCACCGCCGCAAAAAACGGCTCGTCGTAGAGCGGGGCCAGCGCCAGGTTGGTGTCTGGAAAGGGCTCGGCCAGGATGGCGGCGTCGATCTCGCCCAGGCGCAGCTGCTCCAGCAGCTTGACCGTGAAATTCTCCTGCAGCATCAGCGGCATCTGCGGCGTGCGCTCGATCACCTGGCGCACCAGGTCGGGCAGCAGGTAGGGGCCGATGGTGTAGATCACGCCCAGCTTGAGCGGGCCGGACAGCGGGTCCTTGCCCCGTTTGGCGATTTCGCGGATGGACGCCGCCTGCTCCAGCACCGTCTGTGCCTGGCGCACGATCTCCTCGCCCAGCGGCGTCACCGCCACCTCGCTGGCGTTGCGCTCGAACAGCTTGACCTCCAGCTCTTCCTCCAGCTTCTTGATCGCCACGCTCAGCGTCGGCTGCGAGACATGGCAGGCCTCGGCCGCGTGGCCGAAGTGTTTTTCACGTGCCACCGCCACGATGTACTTGAGTTCGGTCAGTGTCATGTTTCCGCCTATCAGGCTACGCCTTCAGATAGTCGGATTTTCCACCCAACCAGCGCTCCGTGTGCCGCTGCGCCAGACCGGCGTGCCGATCCAGCATGAGGGGCGCCCAGGCCCGCGCCCATTCCAGCAGGTGGGTGTCGGTGGCCAGGTCGGCAAAACGCAGCAGCGGCGCGCCCGACTGGCGCGCCCCCAGGAACTCGCCCGGCCCCCGGATCTCCAGGTCGCGCCGGGCGATTTCGAAGCCGTCGTGGGTGTCGGCCATGGCGCGCAGGCGTTCGCGCGCGGTTTCGCCCAGGCGCCCGCCATCGGGCGTGCTGTAGAGCAGCACACAGGCCGAAGCCGCCGCGCCCCGCCCCACCCGCCCGCGCAGCTGGTGCAGCTGGCTCAGGCCAAAACGCTCGGCGTGTTCGATGACCATCAGCGAGGCGTTGGGCACGTCCACCCCGACCTCGATCACCGTGGTGCTGACCAGCACACCCATCACACCTTCGGTGAACAGCGCCATCACCGCCTTCTTCTCGGCCACCGGCATGCGCGAGTGCAGCAAGCCGACCATGACGCCCGGAAGGCTGTCGCTGAGTTCGGCATGGGTGGCGGTGGCGTTGCTCAGGTCCAGCGCCTCGCTTTCCTCGATCAGCGGGCAGACCCAATACACCTGCCGGCCCTGCGCCAGCTGCCCGGCGATGCGCTCAATGAGTTCATCGCGCCGGCTGTCGCTGAGCAGCTTGGTGACGATGGGCGTGCGCCCGGGCGGCAGTTCGTCGATGGTGGACACGTCCAGGTCGGCGTAGTAGCTCATGGCCAGGGTGCGAGGGATGGGCGTGGCCGACATCATCAACATGTGAGGTTCTTGGCCACCCTCTGACATCTTTTCCCGCAGCGCCAAGCGCTGCGCCACCCCAAACCGGTGCTGCTCATCGATGACGGCCAGCGCCAGGTTCTTGAACTTCACCTTGTCCTGGATCACCGCGTGGGTGCCCACCACCAGCTGCGCGGCGCCGCTTTCCACCTGCGCCAGCATCTCGCGCTTCTGTTTGGTCTTCTGGCTGCCGGTGAGCCAGGCCACGGTGATGCCCAGCGGCTCCAGCCAGCCCACCAGCTTGGCGAAGTGCTGCTCGGCCAGGATTTCGGTCGGCGCCATCAGCGCGCACTGCCAGCCGCTGTCGATGGCGATGGCGGCGGCCAGGGCCGACACCACCGTCTTGCCCGAGCCCACGTCGCCCTGCAGCAGGCGGTGCATGGGCACGGCCCGGGCCAGGTCGTGGGCTATTTCCTCGCCCACGCGGCGCTGGGCGCCCGTAAGTGCAAAGGGCAAGGCGGCCAGCAGCCGCTCGTGCAGGCCGCCGGGGCGGGTGCTCAGGGGCGGCGCACGCAGGGCATCGCGGGCGCGTTTGGCGGTCAGCTGCGAGAGCTGCTGCGCCAGCAGCTCCTCGGCCTTGAGGCGCTGCCAGGCCGGGTGGCTCTGGTCCTCCAGCGCGGCCAGGGACACGTCGGACGTGGGGTGGTGCAAATACTGCAAGGCGTCGCGCAGCGTCCAGCCGCGTGTTTCGCGCCCGGGCAGGTCGCGCAGGGCGTCGGGTGGCAAGGTCTCGGACAAATCCGCCCGGCGCAGGCCGCTGAGCACGGCCTTGCGCAGGTAGGCCTGGGGCAGCTGGGCGCTGGTGGGGTAGACCGGCGTCAGGGCGTTGGGCAGTTCGCCGCCCGCGACCCGAAAACTCGGGTGCATCATGGTCCAGCCCAGAAAGCCGCCGCGCAGCTCGCCCCGGGCGCGGATGCGCGCGCCCACCGCCAGCGCCTTCTGGTGCGAAGGGTAGAAGCTGAAAAAACGCAGGGTGCAGACGTCGCTGCCATCGTCGAGCTTGACCAGCAGCTGCTTGCGCGGCCGAAACGTCACCTCGCTGTCGACCACCGTGCCCTCGATCTGGGCGGTGTCGCCCTCGCGCGCGTCGGCCAGCCGCACGATGCGGGTCTCGTCCTCGTAGCGCAGCGGCAAGTGCAGGGCCAGGTCGATGTCGCGCACCAGCCCCAGCTTGCGCATGGCCTTCTGGGCCGGCGACGGGGGTGGGGAAGCGGTGGGGGCATCGGCCATGGGACAATTGTGCCTTCCCGAATTTCTTGGAACGGGTCCGTCCGGCCCTCAAGCCCATGTCCGCTGCGCCTCGTCATTTCTCCGTGAGCGACTTCGATTTCGCTCTCCCCCCCGAACTCATTGCCCAGCACCCCGCGCCCGAACGCAGCGCCTCGCGCCTGCTCGACGGCACCGGCGCCACGCCGCTGGACCGCGGCTTTCGCGACCTCCCCGGCCTGCTGCGGGCCGGCGACCTGGTGGTCTTCAACAACACCCAGGTCATCAAGGCCCGGCTGTTCGGCGAAAAGGCCACCGGCGGCAAGCTGGAGCTGCTGGTCGAACGGGTGCTGCAGGACCACGAGGTGGTGGCCCACATGAAGGTCAGCAAAAAGCCCCGCGTGGGCGACGTGCTGCACATGGTGGGCGGCTTCCAGGCGACCTTGACCGGCCGCTGGCCCGACGAACACGGCCAGCTGTTCCGTTTCAGGTTCTCGGACGAGCCCCACGCCCTGATGGCGGCCCACGGCCACGTGCCGCTGCCGCCCTACATCACCCACGCCGACGACGCCGAGGACGAGCGCCGCTACCAGACGGTGTTCGCCAAGCACCCGGGCGCGGTGGCCGCGCCCACGGCCGCCCTGCACTTCGACGCCGCGGTGCTGGCGGATCTGAAGGCGCGGGGCATCGCCACGGCGGAAGTCACCCTGCACGTCGGCGCTGGCACCTTCCAGCCGGTCAAGACCGAGCACATCGCCGAGCACACCATGCACGCCGAGTGGTACCGCGTGCCGGCCGAAACGCAACAGGCCATTGCCGACTGCCGCGCGCGCGGCGGCCGGGTGGTGGGCGTGGGCACCACCACCGTGCGCACGCTGGAGAGCTGGGCCGCCTTTGGCCAGGCCGAGGGCGACACCCAGATCTTCATCACGCCCGGCTTCCGCTTCCAGGTGATCGACGTGCTGGTCACCAACTTCCACCTGCCCAAGAGCACGCTGATGATGCTGGTCAGCGCCTTCGCGGGCTTTGACCACATCATGGCGCTGTACCGCCACGCCATCGACCAGAACTACCGCTTCTTCAGCTACGGCGACGCCATGCTGCTGACCAGGAACCCCGATGCTGCAATTTGACCTGCTCACCACCGACCCCGACAGCCACGCCCGGCGTGGCGCGCTCACGCTCAACCACGGCGTGGTGCAGACGCCCATCTTCATGCCGGTGGGCACCTACGGCACGGTCAAGGGCGTGATGCCCCGCAGCCTGCACGAGATGGGCGCGCAGATCATCCTGGGCAACACCTTCCACCTGTGGATGCGGCCCGGGCTGGACATCATGAAGAGCTTTGGCGGCCTGCACGGCTTCGAGCAGTGGCACAAGCCCATCCTGACCGACTCGGGCGGCTTCCAGGTCTGGTCGCTGGGGGCCATGCGCAAGATCACCGAGGAAGGCGTGCACTTCGCCAGCCCCGTCAACGGCGACAAGCTCTTCATGTCGCCCGAGGTCAGCATGCAGATCCAGACGGTGCTCAACTCCGACATCGTGATGCAGCTCGACGAGTGCACGCCCTACGAGACCAACGGCCACCTCACCACCGAGGCCGAGGCGCGCAAGAGCATGGAAATGAGCCGGCGCTGGGCGGTTCGCTCCAAGGCCGAGTTCGAGCGCCTGGGCAACCCCAACGCGCTGTTCGGCATCGTGCAGGGCGGCATGTTCGAGCACCTGCGCCAGGAGTCGCTGGAGGCGCTGGTGGAGATGGACTTCCCCGGCTACGCCGTGGGCGGCGTCAGCGTGGGCGAGCCCAAGGCGCAGATGCTGCAGATCATGGCGCACACGCCACACCGCCTGCCGGCCCACAAGCCACGCTACCTCATGGGCGTGGGCACGCCGGAGGACCTGGTCGAGGGCGTGGCCTGCGGCGTCGACATGTTCGACTGCGTGATGCCCACCCGCAACGCCCGCAACGGCACCATCTTCACCCGCCACGGCGACCTCAAGATCCGCAACGCCCGCCACAAGACCGACCCGCAGCCGCTGGACCCCAGCTGCACCTGCCACGCCTGTGCCGGCGGCAGCGGCGTGGCGTGGAACGACGGCGGCCGCGAGGGCTTCAGCCGCGCCTACCTGCACCACCTCGAACGCTGTGGCGAGATGCTGGGCCCCATGCTCAGCACCGTCCACAACCTGCACTACTACCTCAACCTCATGCGCGAGGTGCGCGAAGCCCTGGACGCCGGCCAGTTCAGCGCCTTCCGCGCCCAGTTCAAGACCGACCGCGCGCGCGGCATCTGACCCCACACCCCCCACCCCATGACCACAGAACCCAACACACCCGCCACCGAAGGCGCAGCACCGCAGCCCCCACGCCGGTCCCGAGCCCAGGGCGGCCGCCCCCCCCGTGGCCCACAAGGTGGCCGCGCCCAGGCCGGTGGCCCGCCCACCCGTGGCACCGCCGCCAAGCCCCAGCCGCTGCACCCGGTGCTGGGCCAACTGGCCGAGCTCTACCCGGCGCTCTTTGGCGAGGTGCTGCGCCCGCTCAAGCGCGGCATCTTCCAGGACCTGCTGGCCGCCCAGCCCGAAGCGCTGGACAAGGACGGCCTGAAAGCGGCGCTGGCGCTGCACACCCGCTCCACCCGCTACCTCTCGGTGGTGGCCAGCGGCGCGCCGCGACACGACCTGAGCGGCCAGCCGGTGGAGGCCCTGCTGCCCGAGCAGGTGCACCACGCGTTGGTGGAGGTGTTCCGCCGCCGCCAGACCCGCACGGCCGAGGACCTGCGCCCCAAGTTCCAGCAGCGCGTGGCGCAGGCCTTCGAGCAGTCGGGCCTGAGCCGCGAGGCCTACGCCGAAAAGGTGCTGGGCCGCGACGAACAGGTCAACGCGCTGACGCTGGAGGCCCTGGCCGACGTGGCCGCCCGCAGCGCCCGCGATGAAGCCCTGTGCCGCGCGTTGGCGGCCAGCGGCCTGTCCGAGGCCGAGTTCGCCAGCAGCTACGGCATGCCCCTGCGCGACGTCATGCGGGCGCTGGAGCGCCGCAACGCTCAAGCGCCGGTTGCCACCGCACCCACCGCCGAATCCGCCGGTGCCGCCGATGCGGCGGCCGAGGCCCCACACGAGAAGCAGTAACGCGCGAACGCGTTCTTGCGCGTGCTGCACTGCCCGCAGCGGTCGAACAGGCACAGGCCGCAGTGCGGGCAGAAGTCGGTCTTGCCGTCCTTCATGTCCACCGTGCGTTCGCAGCCCGGGCACACGCTCTTGGCCATGCGCGTCTGCGCCAGGTCGTAGTCCATCTCGCGCTGGCGCAGCGGCGCGGGCTGGGCCTCGGCCAGCTTCTGGCGTTCCAGGTAACGCTGCAGGGCCTGGATGGCGTAACGCCCGCCGACCACCGTGAGCACGATGCCCACGATGTAGCGCACATAGCCACCGTAGCTGGGCAGGTAAGGCACCAGCTCGACAAAAAACGCCACCAGCGCAAAGAGGATGAACCCCCATACAAAGGGCCAGTAGCGACTCTGGCGTTGCCGGGCGAACAGCCAGCCCGCGACCAGCAACAGCGGCAGGGTGAGCGCCAGCCGGTAGCCAAAGACCCGCAGTTCCTGTGCGCGCTGCGCGTCCGCGTAGGCGCTGCGGGCCTGGTCCTGCAGGGTCGCCAGCTCGGCCTGCGCCCGTTGTTGCGCCTGGCGGGCGTTCAACGCGGCCTGCTGCTGACGCTCCACCGCCGCCAGGGCCTCGCGCTCGGCCTGGCGCATCGCGTCCAGCGCCTGGGTGCGCTGGATCAGTTCACCGTCCTGCTCGGGACGCTGGGTCGCGCCGCGCGTGGCCAGCCAGTTGTTGAAGGTCTCGCGCGCGGCCCGGTTGCTGGCCTGGGCGGTCTGGTGGCGCAGCTGGGCCTGCTCCAGCTCGGCCTGCGCCTCGTTCGCGGCGCGGGCAGACGCCTTGATGCCATCCTTGAGCGCGGGCGTGCGCTGCGGGTCCATGAAGTCTTCGAGCGACTGGCGCTGCTCCACCCGCGGCAGGTCGCCCACGATGGTGCTGCCCAGCCCGGTGAGGAACCACGCGAACACCAGCGCCACCAGCCACAGGCCGCGGTGAAACCACTTTTCCGACAGTCGCAGGGTCTTGCTCATGGGCGGGGTCCTTGAAGGAAAGGCTGGCACCAACACGGTGCCCGGCCAGGGGGGACACCAGGCCGGCGCTTTGACGGTATTCTGGCGTACCTCAAGGACACCCCACCCGGTCCCACGCGACACAAGCACCTGTCCATCGATCCAGAGCCCGCACCGTGCGCATCCTGCTCGTTTCCGATCTTCACTACACCCTGCCGCAGCTCGACTGGGTGGTTCGGGTCGCGCCGTCTTTTGAGTTGGTGGTGCTGGCCGGGGACCAGCTCGACATCAGTTCACCGGTGTCGCTGGATGCGCAGTCGGTGGTGATCCTGCGCTACCTGTCGCTGTTGCAGGCGGCCGGCCGGGTGGTGATCAGTTCGGGCAACCACGACCTGACCGGCCCCGACGCGCGGGGTGAACAGGCCGCGCTGTGGCTGGCCGAGGCGCGCGCGGCGGGGGTGCCCAGCGACGGCGACTCGCTGCTGCTGGGCGACACCCTGGTCACGGTGTGCCCCTGGTGGGACGGTCCACTGGGCCGCGCGGCGCTGGAGGCCCAGCTGGAGACCGACGCGCGGCGCCGGCCCGCGCGCTGGGTGTGGATCTACCACTGGCCGCCCCTGGGTTCGCCCACCTGCTGGACAGGCCGCCGCCACTATGGGGATGCCGATGTCGGTGGCTGGATCGCCCAGCACCGGCCCGACATGGTGCTCACCGGCCACGTGCACGAATCGCCGTTCAAGCCCGATGGGGCCTGGGCCGACAGGCTGGGCGACACCTGGGTCTTCAACGCTGGCCGCCAGATCGGCCCCGTGCCGGCACACATCGAGATCGACCTGGCCACCGGAGATGCCGTCTGGAAATCCATGATGGGCATGGAAACCCTGAGCTTGCGCGACGCGGCCAGGCCGGCGCGCAGCGTTTTCTGATCCTCAGTAGTCGGGATCGGGATCGCGCGCGGAGCCCGGTCGGGCCAGCGGGGCCTGGCGCTGGGCCAGTTGCTTCAGCACATCCGACACCATGATCAAGCCCGGCGCGTCCCCATACTGGTGCTTGAGATCGGACAGGTAGCTGGTCACGAAATCGAGGCGCTCGGCCAGGCCCACCGCCACCAGGCGGCTGATCTCGGGATCGCTGGCGATGAAGGCGCGGCCATCCGCGGCGTGGCGCAACAGGCTGGGGGCCGTGGCCTCGACGGTGGCGCCATAGGCCTTGTTCAGCAGCACCGAGATCTCGCCGATCATCGCGCCCGGGCGGTTGACCGCATTGACCAGCTCACCGCCCTTGCGCACCTGCAGCGCACCGCTGACCAGGATCCAGATGCCGCCCGACGGGCTGCCTTCGCGCACCACGACCTCCCCCGCCGCAAACGGGTACGCGGGCAGATGGCGCGAGCGCTCGAGCATGCCTTTCATGGCGGTCATGGTACGCGAAACCCGGGCGCCACCGCTGCCCCGGCCAGGAAAGCCCGGCCCAGCTCAGGCCGGCACCAGCCCGGCGTCGGTGGACAAGGCGTAGGCACTGTGCAGGGGCTCCGGGCTGCCCGCGGCGGGCACGGCACGGATGACGGGCGCCTGCGTCTTGACGCCGCCAAAAATGGTGGCAAAGGCGACGTCGGCGGCGTCGCGCCCGGTGCCGATGCGGATGAAGCCCATGGGAATGCCGGTGCCCGAAGGGTCGAAGATGAACCAGCGCCCGCCCAGGTAGACCTCGACGTAGGCGTGGAAATCGGGTGGACCCAGGGCCGGGTCGGCGCCGTAGTCGGTGCCGGTGGCGATGCGCGCCGGGATGTTGAGCGCACGCAACAACGCGATCATGAGGTGCGCGAAGTCGCGGCACACGCCCACCTGCTCGATCAGGGTATCCACCGCCGAGGTGTTGCCGTTCGTGGTGTTGGAGGTGAAGGTCACGTGGCGCTGCACCCACTGCTGCACCGCCAGCACCCGGCTGTGGCCCTGCCACAGCGTGCCGAAGGCCTGGTTGGACAGGCGGCCCAGGCGGTCGGACTGGCAGTAGCGGCTGGGGTAGATGTAGCCCAGCACCTCGGGCGGAAGCTGCGCCACCGGCACCTCGCCCAGCTGGGTGGGCAACACGCTGTGGTGGTCGATCTCCACCAGGGCGGTGTAGACCAGCTTGAGCGGCCCGGGGCCGGCGTGCAGGCGCAGCAGGCGGTTGCCGGTGCAGCGGTCGGTCTGCAGCAGCGGCGTCAGCGGCTGGCTCAGCCACAGGTTTTCGCTCACCACCCGCTGCTGCGAGGTGAGGGCGGGGTGGATGTTGAGAATGAAGTCGGCACCGAAGGCATCGATGTCGTAGTTCAACTCGATGCGCAAATCGAGGCGGATCATGGTGTGGGCCTGGCGCGATGCGCCCCTGCCCTCCTTGCGTAAAAGAGTGAGTATGCGCCTGTCCTTGCAAGTGCCATGCCCGCGCGGCTGGCAGGGATGAACCGGCGGGCCGAAAATGCCGCCATGAACACCGAAACCTTTGAGGCATTCCAGACACGTTGGCTGGCGCAAGGCTTTGAGGAGGTGCTGGTGCGCGACTGGGCGCCCGACACCGTGCTCGAAACCCACTCCCATCCGTTTGCGGCGCGGGCGGTGGTGACGCAGGGCGAGATGTGGCTGACCGTGGCGGGCCAGACCCGCCACCTTCGCCCGGGCGACACCTTTGCCCTGGAGCGCGACGAACCCCACGCCGAGCGCTACGGCCCGCAGGGCGCCAGCTACTGGGTGGCGCGGCGCGGCTGAGAACACGGCAACGGCCGATGCTCCCGTCGCCCCGGTCTCTCAGGCGGGCTCGGTGAACACCGTCAGCACGCCGGTGTAGCCGTACAGCCGGTGGTGGGCGATTTCACCGCCGGCAAAAAACCCCACCAGCGGCACGTCGCCCAGGGCGCGGCGGATGATCTGCAACTCGGCGCTGGGGCCGCCAAAGTGGGGGCCACCCCGCCCCGCGCAGCTGACGTAGACCGCGCCGCGCATGCGCGGCGCCGACGGGGGGCCGTCGGCGCCGGCGGCCCCGGCCCGCGCGGCCGCCGCGGCCGACAATTCCTCGGGGTGCAGCTCC